>NZ_JBAPXX010000008.1:0-59121 GCF_049284435.1 Acinetobacter sp.
GTGGTAAATACCATTTCGAGGAAGATCCGAAGAATGGCCGTACCACGATTGTCTTCACTGAGATTCCATATCAGGTCAATAAAGCAAAAACCATTGAGCGTATTGCTGAACTGGTCAAAGAGAAAAAGCTCGAAGGTATTTCAGAGCTTCGTGACCAGTCTGACAAAGACGGTATGCGTATTGCGATTGACCTGAAGCGTGGTGAAAACGCTGAAGTGATCGTGAACAACTTGTTCCAGAACACGCAACTTGAAAACTCTTTCAGCATCAACATGGTCTGCCTGGACAATGGCCAGCCGAAGTTGATGAACCTGAAAGACATCATTGCAGCATTTATCCGTCACCGTCAGGAAGTGGTGACCCGTCGTACCATGTTTGAATTACGCAAAGCGCGTGAACGTGGTCATATCTTGGAAGGTTTAACCGTTGCTCTGGCGAATATTGATGCCATCATTGAAACCATCAAGAGTTCTGCAAATCCGGCTGAAGCGCGTGAGCGTTTGCAGACAGGTGAGTGGGCAGGTGGCGGTGTTTTGGCATTGCTAGAAAAAGCCGGTTCGGTTTCTGTGCGTCCGGATGAGATTGAAGGTGAAGACCCAAGTCGCCCGTTTGGTTTGGATGGCGAGATTTATCGTCTGTCACCAACTCAGGTCAATGCGATTATGGAACTTCGCTTGCATCGTTTAACTGGTCTTGAACAAGACAAGTTACATGCTGAATATAGTGAAATTCTGGTACAAATTGCTGAACTGACTGCAATTCTGAATGACTTTAATCTGTTGATGAATGTGATTCGTGAAGAATTAGCCTTGATTCTTCAGCAGTATGGCGATGCGCGTAAAACGTCGATTGTCGAGTCACGTATCGATTTCTCTCGTGAAGATCTGATTCCTGAAGAGCAAATGGTTCTGACTGTATCGAAGTCAGGTTATGCGAAAACTCAACCATTGTCTGACTACGCTGCACAGCGTCGTGGTGGCCGTGGTAAGTCTGCGACCAGCATGAAAGAAGATGATTACATTCAACATCTGATTGTGACGTCAAGTCATGCGACGGTACTTTGCTTTACCAACGTTGGTAAGGTCTATCGTCTGAAAGTGTATGAAGTGCCACAAGCATCACGTGGTGCCAAAGGTCGCCCAATGGTGAACTTGCTGCCACTAGATGAAAACGAGACCATTACTGCGATCTTGCCTGTCATTGACGCGCCGAAGAAATTCAAGGAACGTCTGGCTGACTTCAAGGCATTTGTAAAAGCCAATGCAGCGCAGTTACAAGCCAATGAAGTGATCAATGCTCATTTTGCCGAGCTTGAAGCAGCCCTGACTGAATCTGAAGATGGTGCGGATGATATTTCTGATGCATTGCGTATTCAATTGAAACAGTTGGGCTTGGAGCTTTCTGCAACAGATCTTGGTGATGACATCATCAATGACTTTGCTCAGCAGGCTGAAGCGGTACGTAAGAACTTCTATGTGTTTATGGCAACCGAATACGGTACGATTAAACGTGTAGAGCTTGAACAGTTCTCGAATGTTCGTTCAAACGGTTTACGTGCGATTGAGCTGAATGGCGATGATACCCTAATTGGTGTAGCGATTACCGATGGCGAACAGCAAATCATGTTGTTCTCGAACGAAGGTAAAGCCATTCGATTCGCAGAGACTGATGTGCGTTCAATGGGCCGTTCTGCCAAAGGTGTACGCGGTATGCGTGTGACCATTGGTGCAGCTGCACAGCTAGAAGAAAATGACGAAACTGAGATCGAGTCTGATGACGAAGATGGTTCAGATTCAGCATTGATTAGCCGAATCGTATCACTGGTTGTTGTACCTGAAACTGGCGAAGTACTGTGTGCATCTGAAAACGGTTATGGTAAACGTACTCCAGTAGACGACTTCCCGACCAAGAAACGTGGTGGTAAGGGTGTGATTGCGATCAAGACCTCTGAACGTAACGGTCAATTGGTGGGTGCTGTTGCCATCGATGCTTCTAAAGAACTGATGCTAATTTCTGATGGTGGTACGCTGGTTCGTACCCGTGCATCTGAAGTGGCACAAACTGGTCGTAACGCACAGGGTGTTCGTCTGATCCGCTTAGGTAATGAGGAATTGCTGGTCGGTGTGGTTTCAATTGAAGCCGTTGAAGAAGACGAGTTTGTTGAAGCGATTGAAGGTTCAGAATTTTTAGTCGCCGAAACAGATGCAGTTGCTGAAACTGAACAAGTTGAAAAAGACGGTGAAAATTCAGTAGAAGAATAAGTTTTTTACTGATAAAAAGGGCGCTTCGGCGTCCTTTTTTATAAATCTTGACTCCATAAGGGTAAGCGATGAAAACCAAATTAATGTTGTTAGCAGCAGCGGTTGCATTGAGTGGCTGTAATTCAATGGACAATATTCCGAATCCGAGTCCTGAACAGGAAAAGGCGGCACAGCTGGCTTATGAGGATTTGCGTGACGGGAAATATGAGGAATTTCTGGACCAGTTAGAACCGCAGTTGCAAACTCAGTTTAAGGACAATGAAAAGCTGATGAAACGCTTTTCACGTTCAATTCCTCAAGGCGAGTACAAGTCTAAAACTTTAATGACCAAGCAGATTGAAGAAGCAACCAATCAGCCTGGGCAATATAAGGTCAGCTATGAAATTGCCTATCCGGAGAATCTGGTTCAGTATGATGTCAGTTTTGACAAGCCGAATGGCAGCAGCAAGATTCGTAATTTCAATATTCAGGTCTTTGGTGAGTCGAATCAATAAGTGGAATAGGCGCATTACTATAATGCTCTATCTGCTTTGGTGATTGGGAATTAAACGTCGATAAGCCAAGAAAAAACACAAGCTGCCGATCATTCCAAGATAGAGCAGTTTAGGCAAGACCAGTGCGGTAGGCACACCCATTTGATTGAGTTGAATAAACATCTGCACAATTTGGGTGGAAGGTAGGATTTCGCCAACGACTTGCATCCAGATGGGCATTGCAGCATGCGGCCAGGCCGCACCAGATAAAAAGAACAGTGGAATGGAAGTGAATACAATTACATGACCCGCACGTTCTGGCAGATCCAGAAAACTGGCAAATAGGCAGGTCATGCCAATTATCGTGTAGATAAAAAGCGGAACAGCCAGCAGCATCCCGAGCAGGTTGCCACCGCGTGGATAATCAAATAGCCAAAAGCTAAAGCCGAATAAATAGAAACATCCCAGACAGCCAATGGTGAAGACGGTTAAGCACATCCCAATGAACGCATTTGCGTTTAATTCTACTTTTCTTTCCCGATATACCAAAATCAGCATACTCAAACCCAAAAGAATGGTTTGGTGGATAATTAAAGGTGCAACCGCAGGAAAGACATAACTGCCATAGCCGGACAGCGGATTAAATAAAGGAATTTGATGCACAGAAAGAGCAGGTGAAAAATCCGAGACCTCACCAAAGCGTTCAGTATAGTCTGCCAAAGTTTGCTCAACCGATGTGGCTAAGCCCAGACCAATTTGTTTGGTCGCTAAAAAGTTAGCTGTACTTAAATACAGTCCAATTCCACCTGTTTCACCATGCCTTAAGCTTTGCGATAAATTGTCCGGTAGTAACAAGATACCATCGGCTTTTTGAGATTCAACCCATTGTTTGGCTTCGGCAAAATTGCCGGTAATCGCCTGAATTTCGACATTGGGGCTTTGTGACACCTGACCAATAATGCGGGTGCTTAAGCTACTTTGTTCTTCATCGACAATAATAATCGGTAAGGCTTCAGCCTGCTGCGCCTGATAAGCGGTTGGATAAAAAAAGCTGTAAAACAAGACGGATAGAGTCAGCGTGGTAAAGATTGTGCCGTGACTGACAATATCTTTGAAGCTTTGCAGATAGTAAAACCAAAGGGATTTCATTGGACTGCTCCTTTGGCTATTTTTTTAAGAAAAAGATAAGCCAGCAGAGCATAAACCAAAGTATAGACCAGCAGCATCAATCCAGCTTGCAGTGAAATATGCAATAGACTACCAATCACCCATTGTTCGGTTTGTAATTTGGCATAGGGCGTAAATGGAATAATATTGGCCCAAAACTGGGTGAATAGGGGCGCATTATTTAAAGGTAAGGTCACACCGGCAAAACTCAAAGATGAACCACCATAGACCGCAATGAGGCCGAAAGATTTACTTAAATCTTTGGTCGCCAGAACCACTGCACTGCTTAAAAATGCATAGGCGCTATATAGTAGAAATTGTGCCAATAGAATCAGGCTGAGTGAGCCAGCAACAAACCAGCCGCGAATTTCAATTAGCCAGAACATCCAGGCCCAAGTCCATAGACTAAAAATAGCCACATAGACCAGATTTTTAGACAGTAGTGCCATCCAGATGGATGAGTTGCTGATCCAGCTTGTTAAGGTCTGCCGCTTCAGTTCCTGACCGACGGAAAATGCCACACAACAACACAGCAGTAAATGCAGAATTGCCGGAATGACATAGGGTTCCAGATAGAATTCATAATTCAGCTGCGGATTATACAGCGGCGATATTTTGATATGCGGTGACGGTGTTTCGAGAGAGGGTATTCGATTCCCCAGATATTGCTCTCCGCTAAATTCAGCGAGTGCTTGCAGGGTACTGACCAGCATGGCAGAGGAAATGGTATTTCCAATACTGAAATAACTCTGGTTAAAGGCAATACTGATGTCAGCATCTTGGGCACGAACCAGACGTTGCTCGGCACCGCTTGGAATATGGATATAACCCCAAATTTTATTTTGATTCAGCAGGCGCTCAATTTCAGCTGTTTGTTCTGACACCGTAGCAATTTTAAGAGTATGATTCAGCGCCACATGCTGATAAATGCTTTGACTCAGCGCACTTTGGTCTTGATCAATAATAGCAATCGGTAGATGACCGGGTTTACCTTGGGCAAACATGCTGCTGAATAAAATAATCACCAGTGCAGGTGCCAGCGTGACTAGGCACAGATCCCATTTTTCGCTGAGCAGATAGCGCAGTTCGCGCCATATACCCGTCCACATTATGGGGTCTCTTTCAGTTTAAATAACACGCTCATCCCGACTTTCAGTTCAGGGGTGGCTTGTGCGGGTACAAGATGCAGCTTAAAACTTCGCACATCATAGCCGCCGGTTTGGCGTGTAGTTTTAATGGTGGCAAATTCACCTTCAGCACTGATCTGCTTGATTTTAAAAGTGGCGGTTTTATCTAGGGCTGGAATATAACCTTCAATACTGCTCATTTTCTGAAATGGGGCATATTGGTCTTCACGAATATTCAGGCTCACCCACATTTGATCTTCAATCAGGCTGACCACAGGGACTGCGGTGGCTACTAGCTCCGAGACTTTGCCATAGGTTTTAGACACCGTTCCGTTTACAGGTGCAACTAATTGAGTTTCTGCCTCTAGAGCATTGGCTTCATCCAAAGCGGCCTGAGCAATATCTACCTGTGCATCGGCAGAACTCTTTTGCTGCGAGGTGCTGCCACGTTTGGCGCGTGCATATTGCTGATAAGCTGCTTCAGTCATTTGTGCCGCTGATTGACTGGCTGCATACAATTCATCACGGCGCTGGCGTGAAATCACACCTTCCTTAAATAAATTTGCACCACGCTCATAAGAAACTTTGGCTAAATTTTGCTGTGCTTTCAGTGATTGCCAGTTGGCATACAGACTGGCGATATTTTCTTCCTGCGAGCCACGTTCAGCAGTCGATTGTAAGGCCAGCGCAGATTGTAGAGCCGCTACGGCTTGCTGTTTTTTGGCCTGAATTTCCGGGCTGTTTAAGCGCACCAGCACATCGCCTTTTTTGACCTGCTGACCTTCCTCTACATAAATTTCTTCAATGCGGCTTGGCACTTTGGTCGCCACCTGAACCGTTTCAGCTTCTACACGACCCTGCAATTCAAGCGGAGCCGGTTGGTAGCTTTTCCATAATCCAAAAGCGATGACTGCCAGTAGAACAGGAATCAGGGTGAGCAATAAATATTTTTTCTTTTTAGTAATTTCAGGAGATTGTTCATGCTCGGTTGAAGTCGCTGCGTTATTTTCTATCCCAGTTTTTGTTTCTATCTGTTGCGCAGGAGATTTTTCTGTATCGCTGGATGAAGCCGCTTCATTCACAGGATCATTGGTTTTTTGATCTTCGTTCATGTTCGGCTCCATTAGCGAATATAGTGGGTGTTGGTATGTTGAATGTAGTTCGGAAATTCTGCAATCGAGCCATGACTTTGTAATAGTGTGGCCAGTGACATCACATATTTGTAGGCATTCAAGGCAGTTTCAGCTCGTAGTCCGCTCAGCATGTTTTGTGCATCGATGACCTGTGTGGCGGTGCCCATATCTTCTTTAAAAGACAATTCTTGTATGCGTAAATTTTCCTGTGCAGCTTTCAAGTTTTGTGCCAGAAGCGCATCACTTTGCTGTGCGCTGAGTGCTTCGCTATAAGATTTATAAATCAGATTTTCAATTTCCTGCTGGGTGCGTGCAGTGAGTAATTCTGTAGCAGAGCGTTTGAGTTCGGCAGCCTGAATATTTTTGTTTTTATCGATGCCAGAAAACAGGTTATAGCGTGCGGCAACCCCGACAATCCAGTTTTCATTTTGATCCAGACTGTATTCACCAAAAGCAAAAACATTCGGTTTTTTCGCTGCTTGCTGGGCTTTGACATTGGCTTGGGCCAATTGGGTATCCAGCTGCATTTTTTGAATCAGCGCAGAGTTTTGACTAAAGGTTTTCAGCAGATGATTTAGGGCCTGTGGCTCGGTTTTATTGACAAATAAAGGCGTCGAAAGTTCGGTGATGCTACTTTCTTGAAGCAGATTATTCAGCTGGAACAGGGCAGCATTCAAATTAGCTTGCGTGTTTTGCTGGCTGCGCTCGGCATTATTGCGTGCCACTTCAAACTGCATGCGCTGGCCTTTACTGATAAAACCTTGCTGTTCCATTTTTAAGGCATTGCGATAATGCTGCTGCATGGCATTCAGGTTAAACAGCGCAGCTGCATGCAGTTGCTTTTGGAGCTGTACATTGAAATAACTTTGAATCAGTTCAAAACGCTGCGTATCTTGCTGCTGTTTATTACTGAGCTGACTGCGACCTACCTGAATATTGGCGATTTCTTTAGCGCTACTTGTCAGTCCACCGGTATAAAGCGGCATCATGACTGAAATCGTCGGGCGAACCACCTGATCATCCAGCACGACATTCGAACTATCAGGAATTAAGCCAACTCCATTTTGAATAGGTTGTCTTAGACTATTTTTCAGTGGATCAGCAATAGCACCTAAGTTCAGTTCATCAATTTTATTATTTACACCATCCGTTAAGGATTGCTCTAAATTATTTTTTAATGCACCTAAAGGCAGATCGAGTTCATTATGAAAAGCATACGCACGAACATTCAGGTCGACACGCGGCAGACCTAGGCCTTTTATTGCTTCAGCTTCAAGTTTTGAAGCCTGTTCCAGACTTTGATAGGCTTGGCTGCTATAAGAATCTTGCAACAACTGACGTTCAGCGTCCTGAAAGCTGATGCTCTGCGCATGAGCAAAGCTGCCATACATCATTGATGCAAGCAGATTTAAACCCCAGACAAGCTGTCTTTTATTTTTCTTTAAGTTCATAAAGTCGCTAAACTGATTTCAAGCTGTTGATGTTATCCGGTTAGTATAAATCAAAGGTTCGCAGATAGAACTAGTGTAAAGTTGTAGTATTGTTTCTTTTGCATCTGTATTTCAAATACTTATCGGCTAATTTAAAGAGAATATCTAAAATTAAGAAACGGCTTAATCTTTAATATTTTCAATTGTTAGTACAAAGATGCTAAAAACAGCAGGCTAAAATACTGGTCAATTTATCTTGTGAATCTACATTGATTTTTTGACTCTATCTTCACTCATAGATTGAAATAATTTTGTGCAAGACCCTGTCAGATATGGTTAAATGCCATCATTTTATTGTGTTTCACTCTGAAAGGAAAAATCATGCGCGCGTACAACTTCTGTGCTGGTCCTGCTGCATTACCAACTGCCGTACTTGAAAAAGCTCAAGCTGAAATGCTTGACTGGCACGGCAAAGGTCTTTCGATCATGGAAATGAGCCACCGTAGTTCCGACTATGTTGCCATGGCTGAAAAAGCGGAAGCAGACCTGCGCAAACTCATGAATATTCCTGAGAACTACAAAGTATTGTTCTTGCAGGGTGGGGCATCACTACAGTTCTCGGCAATTCCATTGAACTTGCTCGGCAAAAACAACAAAGCAGACTATATCGATACCGGCATCTGGTCTGAAAAAGCTTTGAAAGAAGCGCAGCGTTATGGCGATATCAATGTTGTAAAAGCGGGTATCCAAATTGATGGTAAGTATGCCATTAGTGCACAAAGTGAATGGAATCTGTCTGCGGATGCAGCTTATGTGCATTATGCCGATAATGAAACCATTGGCGGTCTGCAATTTGCTTCAATTCCTGAAACAGACAAGCCATTAGTGTGCGATTATTCATCTAGCATTTTATCTGCACCATTAGATGTCTCTAAATTTGGTTTGATCTATGCAGGCGCACAAAAGAATATTGGGCCTGCAGGTTTAACGCTTGTGATCATTCGCGAAGATTTACTCGATCAAGCTAAACCTGAAATTCCAAGCATCTTGAAATATTCAGATCAAGCGAAAAATGGTTCAATGGTTAATACACCATCAACTTATGCATGGTACTTATCTGGCCTGGTGTTCGAGTGGTTACTGGAAAATGGCGGTGTAGATGCCATGCACAAAGTAAACCTTGAGAAAGCTAACCTGCTTTATGGTTATATTGATCAAAGCGATTTTTATGCGAATCCGATTGCAAAAGCAAACCGTTCGATCATGAACGTACCATTTACTTTGGCTAATGCAGATCTTGAGAAACAGTTCCTGAAAGAAGCCGAAGCGCAGCATTTATTGAATCTTGCTGGTCACCGTTCGGTTGGCGGTATGCGCGCAAGTATTTATAATGCCGTGCCTTTAGAAGGCGTGCAGGCATTGGTGAACTTTATGGAGGACTTTGCCAAACGCAATGGTTAATTCCTGAAACGAAAAAACCCAGCACAGGCTGGGTTTTTTTATGAATATAATAATTTTAGAAAATAAAAGTATGCAGGATGAATCCGCAGATCAGCATCCCCAACATGAAAAAAAGGCATGACATCATATCAATATTATAGCGGGAGCTAAGATGATGCTCGACCTGTTGTAATGTTTCTTCTTGCACGATTTTCATAGATATTTATTGTCCGATCTATTTATCGTTAATACTAATTTGTTGTGAGTATTTTTATCATAAAAAATTGATTAAATAAAGTACATTTTTAATTAAAGAGCATAAATTTTCATTTTATTTAAATACTAGATTTGCACGACAACACATTATTTATATGAGAAATCAAACGCTTATTTTTACAGGATTTTTAAGGTTATTTTAAATATTTAAAATGAATTTATTTGAATTTAAAAATGTGGATAACTCGGTTTTTAATGAATTTAAATAGATTATTAAGCCAGAAGATATGTATAAAAAATAATCAAAAATTAAAATGACAAATAAGAATATAGATGGATTAAAAGAAGATACCCATCAAAATGAATATCTTCTTTATATGTTTGAACTTAGGCAGCTTTTCTATAAATATTGGCCTGAATCCATAAGTTACCACGAATATACTGACCAATCTGGAAGTTTTTGTGCTGGTCATTCCGCGTTGCAATCCGGATCAAGGTCGCAGGCTGGCCTTCATCATGAATCAGGGTGACATCATACAGGGTGTATTCCCGACCCATAAACTGCATGGTGGTTTTACCGACAATATTGCCCTGGAACCAGGCTTCATCTTCCTGCCCCATAGTTTCGCCGTATAGATAAGCCACCATTTTAGAAAAATCTACAGTTACAGGTTCTTTATCTTCTTCGGACTGCGGCTGCCAGGCATCAATCTGTTCCTGCAAATTATCCGGGGCCACACCATTATTGGCAGCCAGAATATCATTCAAGGCACGGTGATGCTTGATCGAAGCTGGATCATCGACTACCAGATGTTCATGATCTGCAACCGCTTCAAGTTCATAGGCCCAGCCATTCAGATTCACCACATAGGACTGGTCTTTTTCATAATGCAGATGATTGACGCTATACAGGCTATCGAAAGCGTAAATAATATTGTTGGCACCCAGATTCAGGCGCAATACAGCTTGGGTATTGGATTTACAGCTAATAATCCGGTCAATCGTGGCTTTCACCTGATAAGGACTGTCAAAGCAGGGGAATGCCGTTTTTACCGATTGAGGTTTGTTGTTTTCAACGGCAATCACTTGACTCAACTGTACCACAGCTTTGCTCGGCCCTTGAATCAGCCAGGTCTCTGCATCCATATCACATTCTTGTGTACAAAGGCCCATCGGCATGACTGGCGCATCGAGGGCTTTGCCTAACCACTGTGGAACATCTGTGCCAGGATTGTCGGTGAGCAAGGTCCAGTGTTCGACATGACTACCGAAATTTTGATCATCAATGGTGATGATCTCTGGGCTATTCTGATTTTTCATATGCACAATTGATCTTGGATGACGTATTTATAGTTAATCGAGGGTCATTGCGATTTTTCAAGTCAATCGAATGAATTTTAAAATTAAAATGCCAGTTAAATGAAGTCAAATTTTTTTCTCGCGTGAATCACGCCAGTTTTACCGGGTACATACTTTTTTAAATACTGATGACAGATGCAATGAAAATGGAGCGATTTAATCATCAACCTGATCACTGCAATTTGCTAGAATAACCATGATTTATACCTTAATGGGAAGCCCTGTGTTGCCATTCAAACTTTGGGTCGATGCCGATGCATTGCCCCGTATGTTGCGAGATGTGATTATTCGTGCTTCGGATCGCTATCAGCTGGAAGTCACTTTTGTTGCCAATCAGCCAGTCGGGATCACACCTTCGGTCAGAATTAATTCAATTCAGGTGATGAGTGGGGCGGATGCAGCAGATAAAGAAATTATTCTGCGCATGAAAGAGCATGATATTGTCATGACCCAAGATATTCCTTTGGCTGCGGAAGTCATTGAAAAAGGCGGGATTGCGATTCATCCTCGTGGTGAAATTTATACTACAGCCAATGTCAAAGCGCGCTTACACCTGCGCGATTTTATGGACAGCCTACGCGGTGCAGGCGTGCAAACGGGCGGGCCACCCCCGATTTCAGAGCGGGATAAACGCGAATTTTCCAGCGCACTCGATCAGACTATCCAAAAACAAAAACGCAAAACTTCCGCACTTTAAGCCTTATCCAGAGTGACTCGCATGCCCACACAAACCAATATGATTGCCACCTATCTTTTATTGGTTTTTATCTGGGCGACGACACCGCTTGCCATCGTCTGGAGTGTGACGGATTTGCATCCGCTCTGGGCTTTGGCACAGCGCTTCTTTCTGGCTTTGCCTTTTGCATTTGCCTTATTGTGGCTGTTTAAAACTCGTTTTCCCTTAGATAAATTATCCATGCACAGTTACCTGGCTGGCGCATGCAGTTTTATCGGCTCACAGATTTTCACCTATCTGGCCACGGATTATCTTAGTTCAGGCATTATTGCCCTGATGTTTGGACTGGCACCGATTATTACCGGATTGATTGGCCGTTTTGTGTTTCAGCTTAAGTTGTATGCTTCGCAATGGGGTGGTATGGCGATTGCGCTGCTGGGTCTGGGCATTATTTGTGTGGGTGGCAAAGATCAGCATATTCAGCCGATTGGCATAGGCCTGATGTTGCTCAGTGTTTTTATTTACTGTGTTTCGATGTTCTGGGTGAAAAAAGTCAATGCACCTCTCGAACCTATGGCGCAAGCGGCCGGTTCTATTGCTGTTTCAGCAGTCATGGCCTGTGCCATGTTGCCGTTTATCTGGCAATTTGCACCGACCCAGATTCCGCAGGCTAAATCGCTGATTGGACTCAGTTATGCTGTAATTATGGCTTCCCTAATTGCGATGTTCTGTTATTTTAAACTGGTGCAGAAAATCAAGGCGACCACTTTGTCATTGACCACCGTATTGACGCCGATGCTGGCCTTATTTGTCGGGGTAATTCTGAATGATGAAAAATTATCGGGTGGGGCTGTCTTCGGTGTCGTCATCTTGCTGGCTGGTTTGTTGTTATATTTTTCCAGAGAAATTAAAGCGAGCTATAATGCTCGACTTTCATCATCTAGCAGTACTGACTAAAAAATGCCTAAATCGCTGGTTTAAGCAAAGTGAGCTTTAACACATTCACCCAGTTTGACACGGTCTTGTGGATGCATGGTAATAAAATATGCACCAGTCCGATATTTACCATTTTCTTCTTCGCGACTGTAGGCCACCTGAGCGGTTGCTGCAATATGGAAGAAATTTTCCGGATGACTCAAAGTCACGTGCAGATAGGTGCCTTCAGCGATAGGGCGCTCATTAAAGAAGCTAAAACCGGTTTCTGAAAAGTTCACCTGCTCTGGTACAGGTAACATGCTTTGTACAATTGCGTCATACAAAGAACCGGTAATAAGGTTTAACTTTTGATTAAATAAGGATAAGATTCGAGCAATTTGTTGATCTTTTTCAGATAATTGTTCTAATTCGTAGTTAACCGCATGATCAAATTGATCTAGTTCTGCAAGTAGTAGAAAATAGCGGGGCAAGACGAAGTTAGGATCGTAAGGATCATTCAAGGCAACATCATCGGAAATAATCTGATAATTAATTCGTAAGGCAGCATCGATTCGAGACATGACGCGTCTTTCCGTAAATCCGTTTGGATGCTGTACATTTTCCATAATTTATTACCTCGGACTAGATGGTTATGTTCAAACCAATCTCGCTGTATATAGGGTTGAAATATACTCGCGCACGGCGTAGTAACCACTTCATTTCTTTTATCGCGTTGGTCTCAATGATCGGCCTCACACTCGGTGTGGCAGTCCTCATTACAGTATTGTCTGTGATGAATGGTTTTGACCGAGAGTTAAAGAATCGTGTCTTAGGAATGATACCTCAAGCGACTGTTTCCTCAACACAAATTTTAACAAATTGGCCAGAACTTGCAAAGCAAATTGAAGGGCATGAACATGTCCAGGGAGTCGCACCTTTTACTCAATTACAAGGCATGCTGACCGCACAGGGTCAGGTCGCCGGCATCATGGTCAGCGGGATCGAACCCGAGTATGAGAAAAAAGTATCAATCATACAAAACCATATGGTTGAGGGCAGTATCGACAGCCTGAAAAAAGGTGAATTTGGTATTGTTTTGGGCAAGCAAATGACCGACGCCATGGGTGTAGGTTTAAACGACAATATTACTCTGGTTCTGCCAGAAGCCACCCCATCACCAGCCGGAGTCGTCCCGCGTTTTAAGCGTTTTAAAGTGGTGGGAATCTTCAGTATTGGTGCTGAAGTTGACTCGATGATGGGTTATATCGCTTTAAATGATGCGTCGACTTTATTGCGTCTACCGGATGGTGCGCAGGGTGTGCGTATGAAGCTGGATGATATTTTCCTGGCACCACAAGTGTCTCAGGAAATCGTGCGTGATTTGCCGGGGAATTTCTATGCTTCGGACTGGACCTATACCCATGGTAATCTGTTCAGCGCGATTCAGATGGAAAAAGCCATGGTCAGCTTGCTTTTATTCCTGATCGTTCTAGTGGCAGCATTTAATATTGTGTCTTCACTGGTCATGGTGGTGACTGATAAAAAATCGGATATTGCTATTTTACGGACTTTAGGTGCTTCACCTGCCACCATTACCAAAATCTTTATGGTGCAAGGTACCGTAATTGGAGTGATTGGAACCTGCGCAGGAGCTATCCTCGGGATTATTGCGGCAACCAGTATCAGTAGCTTTATTGGCTGGCTCAACAACACTTTAGGCCTGAATATGTTTGATGCCTATTTTATTAACTATTTACCGTCTTATCTGCGCTGGCAAGATGTTCTGGTGATTGTAGGCTTGTCACTGGCCTTAAGTTTTGTCGCGACAATTTATCCGGCTTTACGTGCAGCAAAAATTCAACCGGCAGAGGCATTGCGTTATGAGTAATCTGATTTTAGATGCCCAGAATATTCACAAATCCTTTACCGATGGTAAAGCCACTGTCGATGTGATTCGCGGCTTGTCGCTACAGGTAAAAGCAGGTGAGTTTATCTCGATTGTGGGTTCCAGTGGATCGGGGAAAAGTACCTTATTGCATGTTCTGGGTGGATTGGATCGTCCTACTTCGGGTCAGGTCATGGTGAATGGTCGCCGTTTTGATACCTTGTCTGAAGCAGAACGCGGTTATGTGCGGAATGAGCATTTGGGCTTTGTTTATCAGTTCCATCACCTGTTGCCAGAATTTACGGCATTGGAAAATGTAGCGATGCCGCTGATGTTACGCGATAACATGAAATTCAAGGAAGCCAAACAACAGGCCGAATATTTACTGGAACGTGTTGGTCTTTCGCATCGTCTGACTCACAAGCCGGGTGAATTATCTGGAGGTGAACGTCAACGTGTAGCTTTGGCACGTGCAGTGGTGGGTAAACCTAAACTGATGATGGCCGATGAACCGACCGGAAATCTGGATCGTAAGACTGCAGCAAAGATTTTTGAACTGCTGACCGAATTACAACGTGAGTTTAATATGGCGATGCTGATTGTGACCCATGATGAACAACTGGCCCATGCTGCAGACCGGATTTTACATATGCAGGATGGTCTCTGGATCGAACCATAAATAACGAGAATATTCGCATTTGATTGAAGCTCACTCCGGTGGGCTTTATTATTGGGCAAAATAATAACAAGACAGAATAAGATTCAATGTTGCAGTGGCTATGTATTGGCTGGATTTTAGGCCTTGCCTGTATGGGGAAAAATTTCCTGTCTGTTCAACTGAGCGGGACGGCAGTTTTGATCGTTGCACTGTTGTGGTATCTGTGTTGCCATAAATTAAAGTTCATTTTGAATACACCGCTGCGAAGCTTGTTGATCACTGGATCAGGCCTGCTTTTGGGACTGTTTTTAGGTCATGCTTATGCCAATCTGCAATTAACTGAACGTTTATCCAAGCGGGAGCACGAGGTATCTGAAAAAGAAATCGTGGTGTATATCAAAGAGCTGAATAAACTGGGCGATCAAAATATCCAGCAAGCTCTACATGTGCTTAATCCTGATGGCACTACAGTCAAATGGATGGGTTTTCTACCAGCTTTAGATCCTGTCACATCCAGTTTAGGAAATGATGCAACCAAGCAGACCCTTAAACTGGGACATTATTATCTATTGCAAGGCCAGATTCGTCCGCATCACAGTTATGCCACACCAGGTGTCTTTGATGCAGAAAAGTGGGCATTACAGCAAAATGTTATGGCCGGTTTCCGAATCAAGAGCATTCAGGAGTTACAACCGCAACAACTATATGCGTTAGGTCATGGCAATTATCTACGCCAGCAGCAAAATTTGAATCAGCGATTTTTGCTTTGGGTAGAACAACAGCGACTGGCCTTAAGAGAGTTTGTGGCCAGACAACCCGTACAGCAGAAAGGCTTATTACTGGCTCTATTAAGCGGTGATGAAAGTCTATTGGATCAAGCGACGGAGCAGCAATTCCAGCGTTTTGGCATGAGTCATTTACTGGCGATTTCCGGACCACATGTCCTGATCTTTGCCTTTATCGTTTGTGGCACCTTGCAATATCTGATTTCAAGGTACGCGCCGCAGATTTATCTGAAATGGCCAAGGCAGTATTTTTTGAGTCTGCCTTTCTTGCTGTGTGTATTACTGTATTGCGCCTTCGTCGGTTTTGAAATTCCAGCACTACGCACTTTACTGATTTGTGTGATTGTGACTTTCACACTGCTGCTCAGGCAAAGTGTACAGCCATTAAAACTGCTGATTTTAAGTGCTGCCTTATTGTTGCTCTTTGATCCTTTTAGCATTTTGTCGGCCGCATTCTGGCTGTCTTATGGGGCCTGTTTTGTCTTGCTGCGAATCTATCAGACCATTCAGCAACAACCGCATCAGACAGTACAAACAGCATTACAACGGCTGTATTTTGCAATGAAAGTCTTGGTGGAATCACAGTGGAAAATTTTTCTGGCCCTGTTTCCCTTAATGATGCTGTTTTTTAAGCAGGTGGCCTGGATTACGCCGCTAAGCAACCTGGTGGCTATCCCGTGGATTGGCCTGCTGATTGTTCCGGTGGATATTCTGGCGGCTTTACTGTTTTTCGTCTCTGAGCCATTGTCGAGTCTGTTGTTTCAGCTCAATGATATTTTTATTCATATGCTGCTGGCATTTCTGGATCTGCTTGATCAGCTGTTTGCTCCACAACTGATTCCTGTGGCCATGAATGTCTGGATGATTGCTCTATGTATTTTGGGCTTGTTAATTGTCTTTTTACCACGAGGCTTAGTACCTAAAAGCTGGACCGCACTTGCCTGTGTACCACTGTGCGTTCCTCAACTTAATCAGCATGCCTTTCAGCTGTCTGTCCTGGATGTTGGGCAGGGACAGGCCATCTTTATTCGTGATGGGCAACACACTATGATGATCGACATGGGTGGTTATTATAATGAAGAAAAATTCAGTATTGGTCGACAAGTGATTATGCCGTTTCTATCTGTGCAAGGTGTTGGAGAATTGGATCAACTGATTTTGACCCATCTGGATCAGGACCATAGCGGTGCATATCACAGCATTAAAGATCAATTAAGCATCAAGCAAGTGTCATCCAATCAGATGCCTGAAACAGCTGCTTCTTCAAGCTTTCAGTTTTGTTATGAAGGACAGCAATGGCAATGGTCTGAGACGATTAACTTTAAAATCCTGGCACCTTGGCAGCAGCAGTTAAACACGTCAAACTTCAATAAAAACGACCGGTCGTGCGTGGTATATCTGCAAGTCAAAAATGCCGGACCGTATCAAAACTTTTTACTGATGGGGGATGCGGGCTGGGAAACTGAGTATCAGCTGCTCCAAGATTATCCGGAACTTAAAGTCGATGTGCTGGTGCTTGGACACCATGGCAGTCAGCACAGTTCAGCCTATCAATTTTTAGAAGTTTTGCAGCCTAAACTGGCGATTGCCTCGGCTGGGAAATTTAACCGTTATGGCCACCCGAGCCAACTGACGCAGCAACGGTTGAAAGCACTCAATATTCCCTTATTGACCACGGCAGAACAGGGTAGTGTGCACTTCCAGCAACAAGGCTCAAAACTGGTGCTTTCTGCCGAACGACATGAATGGCAGTGGTTGTATCGTCAGCCTTTAAGTCACTGATTCCAGTATGGGCGAAACTTCATGTAGTTCTTGAGTTCTTAATGCATTTACTTTGCCCAAGGCTTGTTCATGTTCAAGTTTATAGAGATTTCCCAAGTCTTGATGTGCATTAAAGCGTTTATAACTCCAGTGATAATGTTCCGGATGGCGACGAATTAAATTTTCAATACTATTGATAATGACTTGTGTACCTTGATTAGCATTGCCACTATAAATTTTTTCATCAACTGCTTCGATAAAAATATCGAATCCATCTTCAGTATTACGTAGAGCATATAAAAACAGGGCACGCGCTTTGGTCTTTTGAATCAGCTTGGCACTTAAATTACTGGTGGCCAAAGGCACGCCGAAATATGGAATATATTCACCACCGATATTCGGGGTATGATCCGGCAGGATGACCGTAGTGCCGCCTTGTTTTAAGGCCTTAAAAATCTGACGGACGCCAGATTCATCGGTCGGCACCAGATGCGCTTGTTCACGACTACGGGCGGCCCGTACAAATTGATCTGCAGCCTGATTTTTCACAGGTTTGTACATAATGGTCATTGAGGTGAACTGGGCAATATAGGCATTCATGATTTCCCAGGTACCAAAATGCGGCACGATTAAAACCAGACCTTTATTTTGTGCAAGGGCATTATGAAGTAGATCTTCGCCAATGACGCGATGAACGCGTTTAAGATTTTTCTGATTGCTTGAGCCCCAAATAGTAAAGAACTCGAAATATGACATTAATTCATTGCGAACCGTAGCACGATTAATCTGTTCACGTTCCTGATTAGACAGTTCTGAAAGACTGATTTCAAGGTTGAGACGAATGACTTCCGAAGTTTTAGTGACTTTAAAACTGTTCACAATAAAGGCCAGAATACGGGCCATCCAGCGAGAAACCGGAAGCGGTTGGCGGCTAATGTATTTGAGTAATCCGTAAGCTGAATTCCGTGAGCCCTGTTTCGTCATTGATTTCGTCTAAGTACAAAAAAAGAGAACAAAATTTATTATAGGCGAAAACGTTTTGTTTAGACAGAATTACCCGATTCAGGGTATATAATGGATTCAATATAAATCAATTTATTGGATTATTTATGTCCGATTGGCCACCAAAACCTGAAAATCAAATACAAAATACGCAACAGCCAGTTCAACCGACTGGTCCGGAATGGAAATTGCTGGAAAAAGCAGTTTTAGCTTCGGTAGAAGAGCAGCGCCGTGCGCGTCGCTGGGGGATCTTCTTTAAATTTCTGACTTTTGCTTATCTGCTTGTTGTCATTTTGGCGTTAGGCAAAAGCTGTAGTTCAGTTTCTTCAGATGCTAGCGCTGCTGCGGGTTCGCATATCGCAGTCGTGGACATTGTGGGTACGATTGCAGCCGACAAACAGAGTGTGAACAGTAGCAATACCATCAAATCATTGAAAAAAGCTTTTGAAAATAAACAAAGTACAGCAGTGGTGCTGAATATTAACTCACCTGGCGGTTCACCGGTACAGTCGGATGAAATCTGGCAGGAAATTCAGTATCTGAAAAAACAGCATCCTGGGAAAAAACTGTATGCCGTGATTGGCGATACGGGTGCTTCAGGCGCTTATTATATTGCTTCAGCTGCGGATGAAATTATTGTCAATCCATCGAGCCTGGTCGGTTCAATTGGGGTGATCATGCCGAATTATGGCGTGACTAATCTATTGCAAAAATTAGGTGTTGAAGATCGCACCATGACCTCAGGCGAAAACAAAGCTTTACTGTCGATGACTCAGCCAGTTGATCCTGCGCAAAAAGCTCATGTACAGGGTGTGCTGGATAATGTGCATGGTCACTTTATTAATGCAGTGAAACAGGGACGTGGGGCTAAGTTGAAATCCAATGATCCTGCCATTTTCTCTGGCTTGTTCTGGACCGGTGATCAGGCGGTGAAATTAGGTATTGCGGATCGTATCGGAAGTTTAAATACTTTAAAACGTGAACTGAAAACTGAAAAAGCGTTGAATTACACCATTGAATATAGTCCATTTGAATCAGTCTTGGGTCGTATGGGGTCATCGATTGGGGGTGGAATTGCTTCTTCGGTTGCACAGAAGCTTCAGTCAGAAAATAGTACAACACTGCAATGAAACCATTGATTCATTTCGCGCATGCCAATGGCGTGCCATCCAAAGTCTATCAAAAGCTGTTTGATGGATTGCAAGATGATTACGATATTATCTATGTGCCGCTTTTAGGGCCGGATAAGCGTTATCCGGTTGATAACCATTGGAAAAGCCTGACCCAGCAAGTGATTGACAGTATTGTACGTCAGTCACATGGACGACCCGTTATTGGTCTGGGGCATTCTTTGGGATCCGTGTTAACTCTGCAGGCGGCTTTGCAGCGCCCAGAACTGTTTTCACAAATGATCATGCTGGACCCGCCGATGATTATGGGCAAAGAAGCCTTTGCCTTGCATATTGCGAAAACTTTTCGCTTAGAAGCATTGGATAAAATGTCTCCGGCAGGCCTGTCCAAACGCCGTCGTGACCATTGGGATTCGCGGGAACAAGCCGCTGAATTGCTGCGCACTAAAGGTTTTTATCAGGATTTTGATGCAGATTGCCTCCAGGCTTATATTGATTATGCCTTGCAGGAGGATCCAATCCGGGGCGGGGTAGAACTCACTATCCCTAAAATGGATGAGGTGGCAGTCTTTAGAACCAATCCGTCGCTATGGTGGTTGCCTCAGAAAAAACCAAAAATTCCTGTGCATTTAGTCGTTGCCGAGAAAGGTCCATTTCTGGCCCGCAAGTTCCCGCAGCAAGTGCAAAAGAAGTTTGGTATTCCTTTTACTGTAGTGGATGGCGGGCATATGTTCCCATTGGAACAACCCATTAAAGTGGCGGGCTTGGTCAAACAGCTGATTCAGCAACAGTCTGTTTGAATCATTGTATAAATGAGATATAAAAAACGCATCCGAGGATGCGTTTTTTATATCTAAATTTTTTAGAACTTGCAGAATTGAACAGGCTCTTGCATTTTCTCATTTCGATAAAGCACACCATCTTCAGTATGTTGAATCGTTCCGCTACAAATCCATTCTACGACTTGTGGATAGATCACATGCTCGAGGCTATGCACACGCATTGCCAAACTTTCTACCGTATCGTGGTAAGAAACCTTGAGAACGCCTTGCGCAAGCGCTTGTCCTGCATCCAGTTCAGCCGTGACATAATGCACCGTACAGCCGTGTAGAACATCACCGGTATTGAGTACACGCTGATGCGTATGCATGCCTTTATAATAAGGCAACAGGGAAGGGTGAATATTCAACATTTTCCCTTCCCAGGCTTTCACAAATTTTTCACTTAAAATTCGCATAAAGCCGGCAAGCACCACCAGATCTACATCCCAATCAAGTAGCTGTTGATGCATCACATCATCAAAAGCTTCACGATTCGGATATTGCTTGTGTTCAATGACCGCAGTCTGAATCCCTGCCTCTTGTGCACGCGTTAAAGCAAAGGCTTCAGGCTTATTGGAAATCACGCCCACAATTTGCCCTGAAAGATTAGCATCCATCAAGGCTTGCAGATTTGATCCGCTACCTGAAACAAGTACAGCAATTTTAATCATGCGAAATTACGCGAAGATCACACGAATTTTTTCGTCTGCACCTGCAACCGATTCAGCATTGTCTTGAATCTGACCCATTGCCCATGCTTTTTCGCCAAGCTGGTTAAGTAATTCAACAGTTTTGTCTGCATCAGCTGCATCAACAACAAGCACCATACCAACACCACAGTTGAAAGTACGGTACATTTCAAACTGTTCTACGCCGCCTTCACGTTGTAGAAGCTTAAATAGTTCAGGCCATTCCCAAGAAGATTCATTTACAAGCGCTTGAGCACCGTTTGGAAGTACGCGAGGTAAGTTACCTGGTAAACCACCACCGGTGATGTGTGCCATCGCATGGACATCAACGTGTTTTAACAGTTCAAGAATTGGTTTGACATAAATGCGTGTCGGTTCCATTGCAACATCTGCAAGTGGGCGACCATCCACGATTTGATTCAGGTCAACGTTTTTTACGTCCAGGATTTTACGAAGCAGTGAGTAGCCGTTTGAGTGTGCACCTGAAGAGGCCACACCAATTAAAACGTCACCCGCTTTGACTTTAGAGCCATCAATAATTTTGCTTTGCTCAACAACACCGACACAGAAGCCTGCAAGATCATAATCTTCGCCTTCATACATGCCCGGCATTTCAGCAGTTTCACCACCGACCAATGCACAGCCTGCAAGCTCACAACCAGCGCCAATACCAGTAACTACACTGGCAGCAACATCAACATTTAAATGACCAGTTGCGTAGTAGTCGAGGAAGAACAGTGGTTCAGCACCACAAACAAGAAGGTCATTCACACACATTGCAACCAGGTCTTGACCAATCGTGTCATGACGGTTCAAATTCAGTGCCAGACGTAATTTTGTACCAACACCATCTGTGCCAGATACGAGAACAGGTTCTTCATAACCTTTAGGAATTTTACAAAGTGCACCAAAGCCACCTAGACCGCCCATGACTTCAGGACGTGAGGTACGCTTGGCGACAGATTTGATACGATCGACTAACGCGTCGCCCGCCTCAATGTCGACACCTGCATCTTTGTAGCTTAAACCAGTGTTTGGGGTAGAAGTTGAGTTGCTCATAATGAAGTCTCCGCATTCGCGGGTGCGATTATAACCTGAATATGTAAAACTCTTATGGTATTTGTGGCCTAAAATGCTATCTTTATTAAAATATTTTAATTTTTAGAATGATTAATAGAGAAAAGGCAAGATTCTATGGTCGATCGTACTTTACGGCGCATTCTTATACTTGCTGGTATAGCATTGATACTTTGGGTTTTATATCTGCTTAAACCAGTTGTGGTTCCTTTTGTGGCAGCTTTTCTAATTGCTTATTTATTTAGCCCCTTGGTCGATGTTTTGCACCGCATTGGGCTGGCTCGATGGCTCTCGATCAGTATTGTATTTATCGGGATTGGGGTCGTGGTTACATTGGTCATGTGGTATCTGGTACCACTGGTCTGGCAGCAGCTGATGTATGCGCGTGATAGCCTTCCAGCCGGGATTCACTGGATCAATTACACGTTCTTACCTTGGCTTTCCGATAGCTTTAATCTGGTACCGATGGAGATCGATACCGATCAGATTTCCTCAGTAGTAATGGACTATGTCCAAACCAATTATAGCGCAGACAGTATTCAGGCGATGCTGCTGAAGCTGGCACAATCTGGCCTGAACTTTATCCAGATTGGTGGCACGATTGTCCTGATTCCGATTATTGCCTTTTATTTCTTGCTGGATTGGGATCGTATGCTGGACAGCTTACGCCGTCTAATTCCCCGTCCTTATGAAAAAACAACCTTAAATATTGTGAGTGAATGTCATAGTGTTTTAGGTGCCTTTGTCAAAGGTCAGTTCCTGGTCATGGTTCTGCTGGGCGTGGTTTATGCAGTGGGACTGCAACTGATTGGCTTGGAAATTGGCTTGATCATCGGGATGATTGCTGGATTGTGCAGTATCATTCCGTATCTTGGTTTTGCTGTTGGAATTATTGCCGCAGTCATTGCAACCTTTTTCCAGTTTGGAATCGACTGGTGGCAACTGGTATTGGTCGGGATTGTCTTTATGGTCGGGCAGGCAGTCGAAGGTTATATTCTGCAACCGTTCTTGCTAGGTGATAAAATCGGTCTTTCTCCTGTAGCTGTAGTGTTTGCAGTTCTGGCAGGTGCACAACTGGCCGGATTCCTGGGCATGCTGATTGCCTTGCCGGTGGCTGCCGTGATTGTGGTATTACTGCGGCATATCCGTGAGTATTATGAAAATACCCCATTTTATGGTGATCGGGCTGTTATTATGCAAGATGCATCTACGGGTTCAATCAATATTGAAACACCAGATTTGGATGTTGATATTGAAATGAAAAAGCCACATAAAAAACCGCTGCAAGCAGAGGAGAACTCAAGTAAAATTCATGATCCTCATCGTAAAGACTCATAAGGCCAAAAAATCGTATGCGTCAATTGCAGTTAGATATAGAACCTCAGCTCGATGCCCGAATCAGTGATTTTTCAGGGCCGGGTTGGGGACATGTCATTGATGCTGTCCGTCAATTACATGCGGGTCTGATCAACCGTTTTTATGTCTATGGGGGAGCGGGTACAGGTAAAAGTCATTTATTGTCTGCCATCTGTGACTCTTATCTGGAAGTAGGCAAATCTGCGATTCAGGTATCTTTACTTGAACTTTTAGATGCACCCACTGAGGCGATTACTTCTCTAGATCGTTTTGATCTGGTAGCACTTGATGATATCGAAGCGATTAGTGGCGTACCTCATTGGCAACGCGCCGTCTTTCACTTGATTAATTATAATAATGAAGGTGGTGGGCAGTTGGTGTTTTCGTCACGTTTTGCACCTATCGAACTTAAACTTGAATTGCCAGATTTACAATCCCGTCTTACGCAGGCGGTCAGTACCCGTGTTCCGAGTGGCAGTTTATATGCTGATCGCTATGCGCTGGTTTCCTCGGTACTCGATCGTCGTGGGATCCATTTAGACCCCCAAATCTTTGACTATTTACTAAGCCATGGGCCGCATCAAACTTCAGTGCTGCTTCAAAGATTAGAGCAGATTATTCAACTACTTAAAGGGGAAAAGTTGAAAGTTAGCAATGCCAATCTGCGGCAGATATATGCCTTGATTGACGAATATCGGTAAATCACAAAAAATCTTGAGTAATTATTCAGTCTATGCCACAGTAAGGCAAAATAATTCGCTGTTGCAAGGATTCTGCAACTTTAGAAGAAAAAGAAAGAAATAAAAATTAAGGAGAAGGTTATGCTCAAGAAGAGCATAGGCATAGCTTTGCTATGTATAGCGGGGCAGTCGTATAGTGCAGATATTATTGTAACCACTACAGAAGATATTGAAAAAGATGACAAGGAATGTTCACTTCGAGAAGCTGTTGAGTATGTTAACCGTGGTTTAGCTAAAGCAGGTTTTATGGGGTGCGGTGGGGAGAACTCATCCAGTACCATTATTTTAAAAGAAAAAAATACCTATGTGTTGAACCAGCATATCGCGATTAAAAAATCTCTTACCATCCGTGCTGTCGCAGAAAGTGATGGTGAATTCAGTACGGATGAAAAAGCATTAGGCTTGCATAATGCCCATATTCAAATGAAAGGTATCGATAACCTTTTCCGGATCAACAGTACAGATACATTGGTTCAGTTAAATTTGAAAGAACTGGATCTTGAAGGCTGTGGTAAAACAAGTTGTGCTGAACAAGGTGGCCTAATTTATAATAAAGGTCAGTTAATTCTAGAATATAACCGTCTATTTAATGCTGCTGCCAACTTGGGTGGAGCAATTTATAATGCTGGCAAGTTTGGTCAGAACTTAACAAGCCGTGCACAAATTAAAAATAGTATGATCGAAAATAATAAAGCCCAACGAGGCGGGATCCTGTATAGCGAGCTACCTGCTTTTCTCATTTATCAAAGTGTACTTAAAAATAACCAGACACTGGATAATTCAGCGACCAATATTTATAGCGCGGGACAGTTTGCTGACTCCAGTAAAGATCAAGGTATTAGTGGGGAGGTATTAAGTAGTACGATACTAAAAAATAAGGGTGTACTTATTAATATCATGGACGGGATGGGATTGAATAATCTCACCATAATTGATAATGAAAATAATGCCTTACGTATCCATGCGCCGTATGGAAGAGCTTATGTAGCGAATAGTATTATTTTAAGAAATGGTACACAGGATTGCCAAATTATCACTGGTGACAAGTCTGTGTCGCAAAATAATCTGCTGACAGCCTCGTGTGGTGTAGGGGATTCCGTCGCGCCCAACCAGTTCTGGAATGGTACACGACTTTTTGCTGAATCCTCAGATAAAAGTGAAGGTGCTTGTCAGACCCTAGAAGAAAATAATAATGCCATACTTTGTCCATACAGCGTTCCTAAAGGACAATTTCTCGGTTATATGCGTCCACGAATTTTGTTGAACTATATCCTTGTGAATGAATCGCCGATTGTGAATAGAGGCACAGGATTGAATCTGGCAAATCCAACGGTAGCATGTGAGGCGGCAGATCAGCGCGGTATTAATCGTTTGATGGATAACCTGTTTTGTGATCGAGGTGCTGTTGAAATCACAATACCAATCTCAGGCAGTCTGGTAGGACAAGATCTGTTAAAGGGTGAAATTGCCAAGTTTTCAATTGAATCTTATCTGGGAGATAGTGATTTAATTCCAAAAGAACAGTGTAATGCCATTGTTGGTCAGAATCCGACGGGTGAGCCTTGGCAAGATGGCTGTTTGAAAGTGGTACAAACCAAAACAGCTTCCAAGGGTAAAATAATCATCGATATTCATGGCAATGTCGTTTATACCCCGGATTCTACCTGGCATGGAGCAGATATTTTCGAACTACAAGTGGTGACTTCATCTACACGGTTTAATAAAAGTAAACCTTATTTGACTATTACTACTCAAATTGTTCAGGAGCCAAAAAATGAAATGGAAGACAAAGCAGTCAAAACTTCAGGCGGCTCATGGGGTTGTGGTGGACTACTGATTTTACTCGGATTAATAGGTTTACGCCGTGGATTAAAAGATTAAGGAAAAATCATGAAAAATTATAAAAAAGGACTGCTTGCGGCCATGATTTTATCTGCCATGAGTTTGATGGCAGCCGAAGATAAAACGATATATGTGACTACTTTTGCTGATGAAGATGGTGAGAATAATAATGCCTGCTCTTTGCGAGAAGCAATTAAAACTGCAAAACTGGATAAATCTTATGGCGGATGTAATGTAGGACGTACACTTCGACTGGATGGTTCAGCTGCAGATGTGATTCAGATTGAAGCAGGCGAGTACAAATTAGATAGAGAGCTGATCGTAGAGTCAGCGCTCAAAATTTATGGGAAAACTCCGCTTAACTATGCTAGTCGTAGTCCGATTACGCTGTTATATCCAACCCGGGAGGCTTTAAAAAGCACTATTTCAGGCCAGGGGAAAACCAGATTATTTAATAGTATGGCCAGCCAATCCAGTCTGGAAATTCATCATTTGATCTTAAAGGATGGCTATGCAGCAATAAATACCTTGGATAAAGGGAATGGCGGTACTTTTTATGTAGCTGGGCCTTTAAGTATTAATACCAGTGAAATAGTAAATTCTCGAGCTGCTGCAGAAGGTGGGGCTATTTATAGTGTAGCAATGAATACGGAAAGGAATATTATCATTCAGGATTCTTTGATTCAAAAAAATCAGGCGAGTTCATATGGTAGTGTTCTGGCAATGGATTGTCAGGGAAATTTGGGTACAACTCAAACCAATGTGAAAATTAATTCTAGTAGTATTGTTAAAAATGGTTCAGGCGTTACTAACAGTATTATTGATTTTTGTGGCTATGCTACAGTAGAAATTGTTAACTCTACCATTGCTAAGAATATTGCAAGTACTACAGGACATATTGTGCGTATGACGAACGAAGTTAATCGTCCGCTCAGTAAATTCTCCAGTTTAACTGCATTAAGTAATACTATTGTTGAAAATACAGCTCAATCTACTTTATTTTATGACAATACCGGTTTTAGGTATTTTAATTTTAATGTTTTAGCCTTTAACCAAGGTCTGTCTTGTGAATATGCCTTAAATCAGGGAAATCCGACCAAGGCACAACGTATTGAATTTTCTACAATTCGAAATGCAATTCAAACTACTGGGCCATCACGTTGCGTATTGCCAGAATTAGATGCAAATACCACTTCAAATAATCTTGATGTCTCTAACAATATAATCAGCAGTTTATTAACAAATTATATTGAGCCTGCTATTGATAATCGCTATTTAGGGCTGTATTACCCGCGTGATAATCAGACCGCAACGGATTTGGTAGATATCGGGGTGAGTGGCTGTATTGAACAAGACCAGCGTGGTATTGATCGTGTGATTGGATCCACATTAACATTTGATCCAAGTGCAAAAAATACCTGCGAAATAGGTTCAGTTGAAATCCGACGTTTGACTGCAGCCGATATTACGGACTTGCAAAATAAGAGCTTGGTAGAACTCAATGACTTTTATCAGGAAAATATAGATGATCTGGAAGAAATCATTGCTGATAAAAATACTCCAGAAAATGAGCTTCCTGGTTTAAAGGAAGAGTTGAAAAGTTATCAAGATTTGCTTAAATATACCAAGCAATATCAGAAATATCGTGCAATCTATATTAATCCTTTTATCTTGGCTATGCCTCAAGAAGCTCTAACCAATGATAAGATTCAAATTAAAGCCTTAAATTCACAAAATTATGAGGTCAGTGTAAAAACTTTAGGTGTTGGTAAGTTAATTGGTACAGGTAATTCGACCACTGTGGAAGGAAATCCAAATGATCCAAATCTTAAATGTGAGTGGAAACCTGATTTAAACCGGATCATGATGTATCGCACTGATGGTAAGCAGACCAGTTCGGTTGATATGGAGTTCTGTAGTTATACCCTTAAAGACCGGACTACAGGTGCGAGCAGTGCTGGCCTCTTAAGAGCAGCTTTTAACAACATTGCACCGATTGCAAAAGATGATGAATATAGGCTTAGTCCCGAGAATAATCTTACAGTGACGGTAAATCCGCTTGAAAATGATAGTGATGATGGGGATGGGCCTCTACCATCAGGAAAGTCGGCTTTTTATCAAGATAAAGATGGAAAAGAGATTCCGATTCGTATTGTTAAGCTACCTGCGGGAGTTTCGCTGAAGGCAGAGCGACAAGGAGCATGCCCTGATACTTATCAAAATCAGACCTGTTATGGTGGGCAGCTGACATTTAGTGTGAAAAATAATTTAAGCCAGGCAAATTACAGCATGGATTATGCGATTTTTGATGCTGATGAAAAAATGTCAGAAACAGCAACAATCTTGTTACGTAATACAGTTAAAAATACGAATATGTCCTCAAGTGGTGGTGGGGGAATCGGTATTTGGGGGCTACTGGGGCTATTCGGGCTCGCAGGTTATCGCCGCTTAAGAAAATAAAATATGATTGAAGCATCAAAAAAGCCTCCATATGGAGGCTTTTTTATATTAAGTGTTTAATGCGAGTTAGGCTGCTGAGTCACTTGCTGATATTTGAGAATGTATTCTTCACGAATAGCGAGGCGTTGTTCAGGGGTCGCTTTTTGCATACGTGCGCCCAGTTCTTTGCGTTCCTGACTGCTCATCATTTGCCAAGTCTCACGCATTCTCTGTTTTTCCGCATCCGGGAGTTGGGTAAACCAGTCCATACGCTGCTGCAAGCTGACACGTTGTTGCTCGGGAATTTCTTTTAGAGATTGGTAACGTTTAATCAGTGCCAGTTGTTCAGAATCAGAAAGATTATCCCAAGTATCAGTTACTTGGGTATTCGCATCTTTGGAAAATAGCCAAAAACGTTCAAATCCTGCAAAGCTGGTTTGCAGAAAACTGAATGCACAAAAAGCAATCGCCAATTTTTTAGCTGCCATGTGGAACTTTGTCCTCACCTAAAACCATTAACATTTCTAAATCTTCAAGCATTTGCGGAGACAGTTTTGGGACGGACACCATTTGAGTTTGTGGCTCGTTATGGTCCGAAAGATTCGGTAATACCACAACGCCTGCAATCGCAGCTGCCAAAGCAAAACCTGACATTTTTAGAAGTGCAAAGCGTGAATGTTTTGAATCCTGAATTTCTTCAAGAACATGGTGCATGACAACAGGTTTGTCTTTATGTTGTTGTGCCAGTCCATCAAGTTTGGAAGTTACTTGTTTTAAGAAATCATCTTGATTCATTCGGATGACCCTCCCAGATATGGATTTAAATGTGCTAAAGAGGCACGTAAGCCTTGAATAGCACGATGGTAATGGGTTTTTACACTGCCTTCTGTGCAGTTCATAATTTGTGCGGTGGTATGCGTATCAAATCCTTCCCAGGCTCTTAGCATAAATGCCTGCTGCTGACGTACAGGCAATTTTGCAATCGCTTCCTGGATTTCTTCAGCAGTGACTGCCTGATCGAGAAAGTCCAGCGGCGTTGGTGTTGATTCATCGACGACATCATCGAATTCAATTTCGTCGTCATCAAGACTGACTTTTTTGAAAAATGAAAACATTTGACCACGCCGTGACTCTTTACGGCGCCAATCCTGTAACTTGTTGTTGAGAATGGTATAAAACAGGGGGTACCATTCTTCAGTGCTTTTTTCTGCATAGGATTTGTGTAAGGAAATGAAAGCTTCCTGAACCAGATCCATGGCAATACCATGATGACCTTGAGTCGCACTTTCCATCATCACCAAGGCACGCCCAGTCACATCCTGCATGAAATTCTTCAGACGTGCTTCAGCCGTACTCTTCAGAATACTTACATCGTGTGTTTGCAACTGTTTTGGTGCTAAATCCATAGAGATGGAAAATCCTGTCATTGGACACCCACCATTATTCCCAAGTTCATGATCATATAACGTTGGGAATTCTGGTTTGGTTGACAATTAAGTTTATTATTTTTGTAGTTTAATCTATTTTATACACGGGCAGAGCCATATTAAAACACTGTAACCTAAATCCTTAATTAGATACGTTGACGTACCATTTCAAAGAAACAGATCGAACCTGCAATTGCGACATTCAGTGATTCCTGACCACCGGGTTGCGGAATGCTAACGGCTTCAGCATGTTGCATCGCATAATCAGACACGCCTTGGCCTTCATTACCTAGAATCCACACACAAGGTTTACGTAAGTCTTTTGCATAGAGGCTTTCAGCACGATGTGAGCTGGTTACATAGACAGGGATTTGAAATTGCTCAAGAATTTGTTCAAGCGCAATATTTTCAAAGGTTTGCAGCGTAAAGTGCGCACCCATACCGGCACGTAATACGCGTGGAGACCAGAGCGATGCAGAACCTTTGGTGCATACAATCTGTTCAATACCGGCAGCAGCAGCGGAGCGAAGCAGGGTGCCTACATTACCCGGATCTTGTACATTTTCCAGAATTAAAGTGTCTGCTTTAAAATCCAATGCATAATTTGCTGTCGGTAGAGTCACCACAGCTAAACAGGCTAAAGATGTTCCTAAGGTACTTAAATCTTTGTATAAAGATTCGCTTAGAACAAAGACCATACCTGTGTATTTTGCGAGAATTTTCTCGAAATCAGGATGTGAAAGTGCATGTTCAGTGGTGAAAATCGAATCAATTTTACGGTTTTCATGTAGCCAGGCAAGAGATAGATGCGTGCCTTCTAAAACCGTTTGCCCCTGTTTTTTACGATAGGTATTTTGTTCGATTAAACCACGTAAGTGTTTAATCTTTGGATTGTCTTTTGAATCAAGAAAAAAAGTTGGCATGGGAGATATAATCCACGGCAGCCGATTCAATATCGACTGCCGCTATAAAAATTAGTTGTGGTAGCTGGTCACAAGATCAACTTCGTTTTTAGAACCAATGATCACTGGCACACGTTGATGTAGATCTGTCGGTTCAATCTCAAGAATACGCACACGACCTGTAGTCGATGCACCGCCAGCCTGTTCCATGAGCATGCTCATTGGGTTGGCTTCGTACATTAAACGTAGACGGCCAGCTTTAGCCGGATCTTTAAGGTCGTATGGATACATGAAGATACCGCTACGGCAAAGAATACGGTGAATGTCGCCCACCATACAGGCAACCCAGCGCATATTGAAGTCTTTTTCGCGAGGGCCAGTCTTGCCAGCTAACAATTCATCGATATAACGCTGTACTGGTGCTTCCCAATGACGCTGATTCGACGCATTGATCGCATATTCTTTGGTATCTGCAGCAACCTGAATTGCTTCAGAAGTCAGCAGGAATTCTTGAGTCTCAGGGTCATAGGTAAAGAACACCACGCCTGCACCGACCGTCAATGCCAGCATAGTCGATGGGCCATAAAGCACATAACCTGCAGCTACCTGATGAACACCGGCTTGCATAAAGTCTTCTGCCTGAGTCACTGCATTCTTCGCAGGAAGAATCGAGAAAATCGTACCAACACACATATTGATATCAATATTGCTTGAGCCATCTAATGGATCGAACAATACCAGAAATTGACCATTTTCTTGTGCAGGGGTGAATTCATCCAGTTCTTCTGAAGCCAAACCACCCACATTTGGATGTTGCTGCAAGGCATCAATCAAATAGTCATTAGAAATGACATCCAGTTTTTTTTGCTCTTCGCCTTGAACGTTTTCATGCTGTGCACTTCCCAATACACCCGCTAAAGCACCTTTCTGTAGCAATTGATCAATGTCTTTACAAGTGTTTGCAATTGTTTCAATAACTTGTGCTAGTTCAGGTGTGAGATTCCCGCTTTGTTGTTGTAAAAACTGGGATAAAGTGCGGTATGACATAGGGGGAAACTCCAAGACTTAAATCGGGAAAAAATGATCAAAACGATATGCGGCTATATTTTAGATGAGAACGTACTAAAAGAAAAATTAAACTGGATTATTTGTATCGATTTTGCCCTTGCAACTCCTGTGGAAAATGCTATGTTGAAGACAAGGGGAAATTGAGAATAGGAGCACAGATATGACAACATTGAAGTTTGATGCGACTCCAACGCCAAGCGAAGGCATTACTTTAGATGATATCTCTGAAGACAAGATGAAAGAAGCCTGGCGGGATTATGAAGCAAAACCAGAGTACAAACAATTCAATAAACATGACCTGATCGAATCGATGCATCCGGCTGAACAAGATCAGCTTCCAAAGTAGACCGATTCTTTCATTGAAGCCAATAAAAAGCACTCATGATTGAGTGCTTTTTATTTGATACGGAATGATTGAAAATTATTTCAACAATGGTGGTACCGCTTCATAATTAATTTCTACACGGCGGTTTTCTTTCCAAGCATTTTCGTCATGGCCCGCATTGATTGGCATTTCCTTGCCATAGCTTACTGCTTCTAATTGACCAGGATTAACACCAGTCGTCACCAGGAAGCTTTCTACAGCTTTGGCACGACGCTCGCCAAGTGCCATGTTGTATTCACGGGTACCGCGTTCATCGGTATGGCCGGTGAGTGCTACACGTGAATTGGCATTGGCCATCAGGAACTGCGCATGGGCTTGCAGCGTATTCAGATCTTCATTGCTGAGTTCAGTACTGTCATAGTCAAAATGCACCACGCGTTTTGCCAAAAATGCTTTATTTTCTGCAGTAACACCTTTTGCAGAAGCACCTGCCATATTCTGTGCGTTTAGTGCAGCATCTTCACTTAGACCTTGGGTATTCACTGTTGTTAAACCAGTCGTATCTAAACCACCCGTTTGAACTTCAGCGGCAGGTTTACGGCTTGCACAACCAGTCATAACGACTGCTGCTGCTAAAAGTGGCAAGGCAAATAATTTTACTTTGTTCATCTTCATCTCCATGAAGTTTGATTATGGGGTAAAGGGTTTATCAATATAAAAATGTTATTTTGGTGCCCAAGCCGGTTCACGGACTTCGCCCGTTTCACTTGGCAAATTCATACGGAAGCGGCCATCCAGCGACATGATCGACAAGAGTCCGCGTGCACCTTCACGGGTGGCATAGACCACCATCTGGCCATTTGGCGAGAAGCTTGGCGATTCGTCCAGCGTCGTTGGCGTCAGAATGTTGTTCACACCGGAGGTCATGTCCTGAACCGCAACTCGATAGTTACTGCCGCTTGGACGATGAACTAATGCAAGTTTTTTACCATCTGCGCTCAGCGTACCGCGCGCATTGAATGCACCACGGAAAGTCAGGCGTTTATTGCTACTTGATTCAAGATCATGGCGGTAAACTTGTGGAGAACCCCCGCGATCAGAGGTAAAGATAAAAGATTTTCCATCTGGCGAATAACGTGCTTCAGTATCAATTGCACTGTCATTGGTCATACGTTGTAGCTGACGCGTTTCCAGATTCATCTGGTAGATTTCTGGATTGCCGTGCATAGAAGCAGTAAACAGCATGCTCTTGCCATCTGGAGAGAAGCTCGGCGCGCCATTCAAACCGCGGAAGCTGGCCAGTTTTTCACGTTGTCCGGTAGCCAGATCCTGTACATAAATCGCCGGGCGTTTGGTTTCAAAGGACACATAAGCGATTTTTTTGGCGTCTGGAGTCCATGCCGGAGAAAGGATTGGATCACGTGAGGTCAAAATGGTCTTTGGCTGTTCACCATCGGTATCGGCAATCTGCAAGGTATAGCGTTGTTCTGGCGTAGCAGGATTACGCAGTACATAGGCAATACGTCCGCTAAAATCACCCGGAATGCCGGTCAATGCCTGATAGATGGTATCACTGATCATATGCGCTGCCTGACGGCTGCGTGAGGCTGGAACAGTTAGCAATTCATTTAATAGATATTGTTTTTTTTCGACATCATAGAGCTGATACTGGATTTCAAAAGAACCATCGGCTGTGGCCTTGGATGAACCGGTGACTACATAGGGAACACCAGCCGATGCCCAAGCTTCTGCATTTGGATTATTCAATGTCGCTGTTGCAGGCAGGTTTTTTGAAGCACTAGTAAAGCGGCCAGAACGATTCAGGTCATTTTCCACAATAGGATAAATGCTCTGATCCTGACTGAAAGGTACAACGGCAATTTTAGGTGCTGCCTCAGGTGCCTTGGTAATTTCCAGATGCAATTGGGCATAGGACTGGGTTGCCAATACAGGGCTTAAAGCGCTAATGATTGCGAGGCAGAGTAGATGTTTGCGAGTCTTTTCCATCATTCGTTATTTACTCAAATCAACGGATTTATTGTATAGGTGCTTGGGCTACATCATCGCATGGATTTAATAGAATAAAACCATGAATTTATGACCAAACTGTTATGACACTGTGAAAAGTGAACATTATTTAATCAATTTAAAGTGAAGTTTAGCTTAAAAAATAAAAGCCATCACAACATTATTTATGTGATGGCTCCGTTTTTTATTGCGCAGTAAAGGTTGAAGTAAAGCTTCGTGCTTCTCTGCGTGCATCTGGATCGGATGGCATTGGATAAGGTGCGGCAGCACGAACTGCAGCTTCTACACTGGCTTTCATGTCTGCATCACTTGAACTCACGATGACCGAGACCACACCGCCGTTATCATTCAGGGTTACACGTGCAGTCGCACGCTGGCCTGATGATCCAACTGGTGTATCCCAAGCGCGTTTGATTTTATTTTCAAAATCACGTTTCGCAGTGGATGCAATCCGTTTTGATTCCGCTTTTTTCTGTGCAGCTTCTTCAGCAGCCTGTTTCGCGGCTGAAGCTTTGGCATCTGCATCAGCTCTGGCTTTTGCTTCGGCATCTGCTTTGCGCTTGGCGTCTGCATCCGCTTTGGCCTTAGCATCAGCATCTGCCTTACGTTTGGCATCCGCGTCAGCTTTAGCTTTAGCTGCTGCATCTGCTTTGGCTTTCGCATCAGCGTCCGCTTTGCGTTTCGCCTCTGCATCATTTTTAGCCTTAGCTGCTGCGTCTGCTTTGCGTTTCGCTGCTGCATCGGCTTTAGCATCAGCATCTGCTTTGCGTTTCTCTGCTGCATCATTATTGGCTTTAGCAGCAGCTTCAGCCTTACGTTTGGCATCAGCCTCTGCTTTTGCTTTCGCTGCAGCATCCGCTTTTTGCTTGGCAGCTAAGTCGGCTTTTTTCTGTGCTTCCAGTTTGGCTTTTTGTGCAGCATCGGCTTTGCGCTGTGCATTTAGTTCAGCTTGGCGTGCAGCTTCGGCTTCAGCCTTGGATTTTTGTGCTGCATCCGCTTTGGCTTTGGCCGCTGCCTGTTTCGCCTGTTCAGCTGCTTCGGCTCGTTTAGCTGCTTCAGCTGCTTGCTGCGCAGCCTTGGCTTGTGCTGCATCTGCCGCTTTTAGTTCCTGCTGCGCTTTTTGTGTATCGACTTTAGGTGCAGATAGAGCAGGAGGTGTGGCAGGCGCCGTCGTTGGAACCACTGGAGCGGGTTCTATACTGGGTTCAACAGTCTGGGTAATTTCTTCTGCGACATTTTCATGTGCAGTTTCCTCAAATTCGGTTTCTTCGCGAGTCACCGGTTTAAGGTCTTCTGGCTTGATCAGAACGGTTTTGATCTGTTTTGGCGGTTCAGGGGGGTTACTCATGCCCAGATAAAGTAAGCCCACCAAAGCCACTGCATGGATGCCTAAGGTAAATCCAAGTGCGATGGCTTTTTTCTGAAATGATGGCTTTTTATAGTCTTTCATACTTTATTCTAATGGCTTGGTCAGTAAACCGACTTGAGAAAGGCCAGCATCCTGCAGGCTGGACATCAAGGCCATGACATCGCCATAAGGACGGGTATTGTGGCCATTGATCACGACATTCAGCACCTTGTTGTCATTTTGCGCCTGAGTTTGGGCATCAACCAGAGTACGCGTTAATTCTTCCAGTGTGACTGGGCCAGTCGCCTGATTTTTATATTCTAGATAATATGAACCATCTTCTTTGAGTGTGACAATGGTCGGGGCATCCTTGGATTCGATCGGTAATCCGTTGGCCTGAGGCAAGTCAACCTTGATACCGCTGGTGATCATCGGGGCGGTGACCATAAAGATTACCAGAAGCACCAGCATCACATCGATATACGGCACCACATTCATGTCACTTTTTAGTGGCTTTTTAATACGCTGAAAGCGTCCTGAACCTTGAATCGCCATTAGTCTTTGTCCTGAGTTACGCCCACAGACTGACGTTGTAATAGCGCCACCATTTCTTCGGCAAACAGCGCACGGTCAGAGTAGACCGTTTCACCTTTGGCCGTAAAATGGTTGAAAGCCAATACCGCTGGAATGGCTGCGAACAGACCGATCGCCGTTGCAATCAGTGCTTCGGCAATACCGGGTGCGACCGTCGCCAAAGTTACCTGATCAACATCTGCCAGGCCAATAAAGGCGTTCATGATGCCCCAGACTGTACCGAACAGACCGACATAAGGTGCAACCGAACCAATACTTGCCAAAGCGCCTAGACCTTGTTCCAGATGCCCTTGGTCACGGCTTAAACCGACACGCAAAATACGCTCTGTTCCTTCAATCGACTGGGCAGTCGGCGCATGACGTTTTTTCAGTTTCAGGAACTCGCCCAGACCCTGATAGAAAATATCTTCAAGGCCGGTGCGTTTGGAATTGAGTTGTGCATTGTTATACAGGGTGTTCAACTCAGCACCAGACCAGAAGATTTTCTGAAAATGTTCATCATCGGCCTGGGCTTTTTTATAACTCATATAGAGCCTGGCAATCAGATACCAGCTATATATTGAGGCTAACAGGAGAGAAAGCATCACCAGTTGTACGACAGGGCTTGCTTGTAAAATAAGATCTGAAACTTGAAGAGATGATTCTAACTGAGTCGCCATAGTTGTTACGTGTGCCAATAAATTTTTTTAGTCTTGTTCCAATTCTTTTTGAATTAGTTCGCGGATTTCATCCGGGAGTCGACGTGGTCGCATCTCTGCATTGATACATGCCAACTCAACCTCACCTGATGCAAGCATGATTTCACCACGATAAATATTTTGTTGCAATACAAATGATGAAGCTTTACATGAAATGACACGTGCCGTAACAGTAATTAAATCATCCATCAGGATCGGACGCATATATTTGACATTAATTTTATGCACCACAAAATTGTAGTCTGTCTGATGCCAGTAATGGCTCACTCCAGCAGCACGTAACCATTCGGTACGGGTACGTTCCATATAGCGAATATGATTGGCGTGATAGACAATGCCACCCGCATCAGTATCTTCAATATAAACGCGGATATTGAATTCAAAGTGATTCGCCATAGTTTTGTTCCATGCAGATTTTCGAAATTTTTGCTTGTTTTTAGATGCAGGAGAGGGATTAGAATTTGCCGGATTCCTGCCAAAAGTCAAGCAATTTAGCGGCTCAAAGTTTAGCATTTTGAGTCTTGAGACCAATGGCACAAGGTGTCAAATCTGGAGAGAAATCGCCAAGATGAAGTACTGAGCACTTAACAGCTCATTTATAAAACAGCAGCAGATACCAAAATGCGCGAGTCCATGGAGCCGCGCATTTTTTATAGTAAAGGATTAGCCTTTACTTTTCTGTTTCCAGTTGGCTTGAACCTGCTCAGCTACTTTTGGATAGTCCAGAATAAACCGGACATGACTTTCGACCCCGGTTTTCAGGGTCGCATCATCAACAATGAAATTCGGGTTATGATTCGGTGCGGCTTTGGCCATATCCTGATCGGCCGGGGTGGCACCGAGGAAGGCAAATAACGACGGCATGAGCTGACCATAATAGGCAAAGTCTTCACTGGCACTCTGGTTATGTTCCAGTAAATGGGCTTTTCCTTCACCTGCAGCCTGAATTAAGGTCGGTACCATCAGTTCAGTCAGGGTTTTATCATTGGTGGTAACTGGGGCATAAGGTGAAATTTCCACCTTAGCTTTGACATCATTTGCCTGTGCCGTATGGTCAATCATAGTTGGCAGGTTCTTGAAAATGCTCTGGCGAATATCTTCATGGTTAGAACGGATTGTACCGGTCATCGAGACCTGTTCAGGAATAATATTGCCACTGGTACCACCCTGAATTTGACCAATACTGACCACGCCCATGCCTTTACTTAAGTCGGCCCGGCGTGACACCATGGTTTGTATGTTCTGGATAATATCAGCCGCGGCAACAATTGAATCTCGTCCCATCCATGGCATCGAACCATGGACCTGTTGACCGGTTAGGGTGACCCGAATACCATCGGCACTGTTGAGTGCAGCACCATCTTTATAATAAATATTACCGCTTGGCATGCCCGCCATGACATGCATACCAAAAATCACTTCCGGTTTTGGATTTTTCAAAGCGCCATCGGCGATCATTTTGCGCGCGCCGACCTGATCACCTTGGACAAAGTTATCAATATCGGCACCACCTTCTTCCGCTGGCTGGAACACAAATACGACTGTACCAGCGATTTTATCTTTATTGGCAGCCAGGGCTTTGGCTGCACCTAATAACATGGCTGTATGTGCGTCATGTCCACAGGCATGCGCCACCATTGTCTCCGCACCCTGATAAATCCCTTTGGCTTTGCTGGCAAAAGGAACAGATGATTTTTCTTCCATAGGTAAGGCATCCATATCGGCACGTAAGGCCATCACAGGGCCAGGTTTTGCACCTTTTAACACACCGATTACACCAGTTTTGGCATAGCCTTTACGTACTTCAATGCCGTAGGATTTTAATTCTTTTTGGACCAGCTCCGAGGTTTTAAATTCCATATTGCCCAGTTCAGGATGCTGGTGGATATGCTGGCGTAATTTGATGGTGTGTGCTTCAGCAGCTTGTACAGAATCATCAATCCAGTCGGCCAGACTGAGCTGGCTACAGAAAAGAAGAGGGAGACAAAGGGATATCTGCTTATACATGTTCATACTTCGGGAGAACCTTAAGAATTTAAAATGGTTAAAGTGATTCTTTAGGATGGCATACTGATCTAAATTCGACCAAAACTCTCTAAGTATTTTTTGATACCTTAAAGGTATTCTGGGTGTTAATATCTGTTCTCAAAGAGCTTTATTTGTTCTTTTATATTGTAAAAATATGTATCTAAATTGATTTTTTATATTTATAAGGTATGAAAATTATAAAAATTACAACTTGGAAAAGGATTAAGAAAAAGAAAAAACGATTCCATTTATATCGATAACTCGGATGAAGTGAAGATTTTTTAAATATCTTAAAATAATTTTGGCACTTAGATTGCATTCACTCTTCCGTAATATTTTTTATGACGGAAATTGAACACATGTTAAAACCTTTGGCTTTATCTCTGGCAGTGGCTTCAAGCTTAAGTTTTATTTCGACAAGCCTATGGGCTGAAGACTTTAAAATACTGAAACAGCTGGAAAATAAACCGACATTACTCAAAAGTGGTGAATATAAAGGTCATTATTATGTGCCGAGTACCTTAAATACGATTACTTGGGGTTATCTGCCAAATAAAGATGCAAAACCTGTCTTGACTGTCCCTTCAGGTAGCACTGTTACTTTCGATACGGTTTCGCATGAAGGGCTGCTAGAAGATCAGAGCCGCAATGCAGAAAAATATTTCACATCAAAAGGCATCAAACCTGAGCATGTATTAGATGAAGCCAAGCTGATCACGAATTCCAAATTGAAACATGATTTCCATAAAGATGGACCACACATTATTACCGGGCCAGTATATGTAGAAGGGGCAATGCCGGGCGATATTCTAAAGGTGGAGATTTTAAAAGTTGAACCGCGTGTGCCTTATGGCGTGATTTCAAACCGTCATGGCAAAGGTACCTTACCCGAATTCCCGAATTCCCGAATTCCCGAAACGTCAGAAACATGAGCATGCATCTCCAGCCAATCCGGAGGCTTATGGCAACGTGTCCATTTTTACCCCAATTGAGAAAAATGCTGATGGTGTATGGGAAGGCGTTTTAAAAACCGAATCTGGCAAAGCGATACGTTTCCCGCTTAATCCGTTTATGGGCACGATGGGCGTTGCACCAAATACCAGCGAGCCTGTGCATTCTGTGCCCCCATCATTTTATGGCGGAAATATCGACATCAATGAATTAGGTGCAGGTGCAACGGCTTATTATCCTGTACAAGTGCCAGGTGCATTGTTCTATACAGGTGATAGTCACTTTGTACAAGGTGATGGTGAGGTGGCTTTAACTGCCTTGGAAGGATCAGCACGGGCGACTTTAAAATTCACTTTGCTTAAATCTGGAAATGACAAAATTCCAAGTGTAGAGATTAAACAGCCGCTGGCTGAAAATGCTGAATTCTGGATCACACCGGGTCTGGATGAAGACTTGGATGAAGCTATGCGTAAATCCACCCGTGAAGCGATTCGCTTTTTGGTTAATGAATATGGGATTTCCGAAGAAATTGCCTATGCCTACTTAAGTGCTGCGACTGACTTTGAAGTGTCTCAAGTGGTCGATAAAACCAAAGGTATTCATGCGATGATTCGCAAGGCGGATTTTAAGGAGTTTAAAAAAGAAGAAAATTAATTTCTTTATTGAATTTTTTATTTTGTGCTTTTACCAACTGATTCAGACATGGTCAGTTGGCTTTTTATTTTGTAATGCTTTGAAAATGTTTAGAATGCGATGCTTATAGATTTAAGTTAAATATTTGGGGGTAAGATTTGACACAAGAAAATAATAATGAGGTGATGATTCAACTTCCGTGGGCAGTACCACAACAGCCTTTAGTACAAACTACAAGTATGGTCGAAAATCCAAATAAGAAAATGGAACTTAATCTCACTCATTCGACAGATACAACAGCAATATCATCTTTCGCTTTATCCGTAATTATCGCTTTAATTTTAGGAAGTTTAGCGACTTGGTTAGCTTATTGGTATGGGCGTAAAAGTTTTAAACTTACAGAAATGTCTTTTAAAACTGTCGTTGAGTAAATAAAAGCATCAGAGCAATCGGCAATAGATTTAAATTCTAAATTATTTAACCAGCAATTAATACTACAAGATAGAGAGCAAAAGGCTCTTTTAAAGACGCAATGGATTGAAAACTTTAGACCACTAGCACAAAGCTATATGTCAAAAATTTTGGAATTATTATTTAAATTAGATAGATTTCAAGATTCTTTTTTACAATTACCAACAACTATAAAATTAGATGAGAAAACTGAGGCCGGTAAATGCCTAGAGCAAATATCGTTATTAATTGAAGAGGCAATAGTACTTACAAGCCATATTGATTTGTTTCTTGAGTCTTATGCTCTTAAGGATAATAGGATTATTTATTTTTCAGACTACTTCAATCAAATAGCGTTAGAACTCAAAAAAGAATACATTAATACAAACCACAAAGATTATCTTTTTAAGTTCATGCAAACAGGTGTAAAGAGAAATACTGATAATTTAAGTGAAGAGATATATTCAGACTCTAGGAATACCTTGCTTTATTAAATAATAAAACAAGATTAGAAGTACTTGTGATCTATAGCCGTATGATTAGTGAGGAATTTAAAAAAATACTTAATCAAAAAGCAGCCTAAGCTGCTTTTTTAAATCACTTATCTTTCGGTTCAGGCGGTGCCATCCCAAACTGCAAATAGGCCATATTAGTGGCAATACGACCACGCGCAGTACGCATGACATAACCTTGCTGAATCAAGTAAGGCTCAATCACATCTTCAAGTGTGCCTGAGTCTTCCGCCATGGCTGCAGCGAGTGCTTCTACGCCAGCAGGACCGCCATCAAAACGCTCAAGCAACATCGATAAATAACGACGGTCGAGTGTGTCTAAACCATCTTTATCAACTTTGAGCATGTCCAAAGCACGTTGAGCCATATCCTGATTGATTTCACCGGTACCTTTGACCTGTGCGTAGTCACGGACACGACGCAATAAACGGTTAGCAATACGCGGTGTGCCTCTTGAGCGACGGGCAATTTCTTTTGCGCCATCTCCCGTCATGGGTACATCCATCAAGTTGGCCGAACGTTTGACAATGTGGGTTAAATCTTCAACCGAATAAAACTCTAAACGTTGCACAATCCCGAAACGGTCACGCAGCGGAGAAGTGAGCAGACCGGCACGTGTAGTTGCAGCTACCAAGGTAAATGGAGGTAAATCCAGTTTAATCGAACGGGCAGCAGGGCCTTCACCAATCATGATGTCGAGCTGATAATCTTCCATCGCCGGATACAGGATTTCTTCAATGACCGGTGAAAGACGGTGAATCTCGTCAATAAACAGGACATCGCCTTCTTCCAGATTCGTTAGCATCGCGGCTAAGTCGCCGGCACGTTCCAGAACAGGTCCTGAAGTCGATTTGAGGTTGCCGCCCATTTCTCGGGCAATAATATTGGCCAACGTTGTTTTACCCAGACCTGGAGGGCCAAAAATCAAGGTGTGATCGAGGGCTTCTTCACGGCCACGGGCTGCACCAATGAAAATTTCCATCTGCTCGCGGACCACCGGCTGACCGATATAGTCATCGAGGGAAGTCGGGCGGATGGCACGATCAAAATGATCTTCGGGTTTTTCAGAACCACTGATGAGACGGTCTTGCATCTTTTGAGTTAATCTCTATGGTTTATTTGAGGTGAATAAAGTCATAGCCTCAAAATGGTCTTGGAATTTCTATGCCATTGAGTCGGCATGCTCTTACTTTTGACTGGGCAAAAGTAACAAAACCCATTTGTTAAACTGATGCTACCTCCTGATAGCACAGTTTAACAGGCGACATCCATGTCGCTAGGTAGATTCTGATACCGGCATAAATTCTATATTCAGTATCTGATTGCTATTATTTATTCATTGACTTTAATGCAGCGCGGATAATATCGCTGGCTTCAGTAAATTCACCTTTGGCGGTATTCACCAGTTTTTGTGCTTCAGCCGGTTTATAGCCCAAGGACTGTAATGCAGCTTCCGCTTCAGCCACGGCTGAATTGCCCATAAACTGAATCTGTGGTGCAGTTGAATTGCTTGGAACAGCACCTGAAGCCATGGCTTTAAAGCGGTCACGCAATTCAATCATCAGGCGTTCTGCAGTCTTTTTACCAACTCCCGGAACTTTGACCAGAGTGTTGATATCTTCATGTTCAACAGTATGGATCAGCATTTCCACACTTAAAGTTGAAAGGATACCAAGCGCCATTTTTGGACCTACGCCGTTCACCTTTAATAAGGTACGGAAAATAGTTTTTTCCTGCGCATTGATAAAGCCATAAAGTAACTGGGCATCTTCACGAACAGCAAGATGGGTCCACAGGGTAATTTTCTGGCCTTTTTGCAACTGGCAGAAAGTGGTTAAAGGGGTGTCAATCTCATAACCTACGCCGTTCACATTTAATAAAACAGTCGGTGCTTCCAGCGCCAGCACTTCCCCAATCAGGCATCCAATCATTTTTTATACATACTCAAATTTAATACAGGCATAGTAGTCAGCATTTTCGATAAAGGCAAAACTCTATCATTCAAAAGCAGTGATTTTGCTGAGATTATCATCAGGCACTCGTTCGCATTAGAGCAACCCGGCTTTATTGCCATGCAGTTCCTGCGCCAGATTATAAGCCTGATGGTCCGAGAATTTGGAGACAATATCCAGCACCTGCATAATGTTCTCATAATGATCAGTACTAAACTGCGCACCCGAGCGTTTTAAAATGGCCATTAAACGCTGTTCCTTAAAGCTTAAGGTTTTGTGTGGCGTGGTCAGTGGAATAAAGGCATCCAGAATCGTTTGCAGACTTTGATGCGCGATAATTTCCAGACCGGCTTTTTGCGGATGTTCGAAGATTTTGTCTCTTGCCAGTTCTTTGGCCCGATTAATACCCATTTCAATATCAGCACTACAATAACCCAGCAATGAGCCTTGCAATTGGCCCATCAGAATTTCCTGCTGATGTCGGGAAAAAGCTGTAGTGACTTCATCTACCAGACGTTTCATGACCCGGCCACGTAAGGCCGCAATTTTTTGTTGCCAGGTGGTATTAGGCAGATTGATTTCTTCAGGCGTGCCATATTCACCCAGCAAGTTCAGGAAGACTGGCTCGACTTCGGCATAACTGAGCATATTCAGGCTAATGCCATCTTCCAGATCAATCAGGGCATAGCAGATATCATCCGCAGCTTCTAAAAGATAGGTCAGTGGATGACGACAATAATGATATTCACCAAGCTGGATTAGACCCAACTGTTCAGCAATTTCCTGCAAAATCTCTTTTTCAGACTGGTAACAACCAAATTTAGGACGTCGGCTGGCCGGGGTGTTGCCAGTCGGATCAATGGCCTCAGAGAGCCACGGGTATTTAAGATAGGCACCAAGTGTGGCATAAGTCAGGCGCATACCGCCATCATAAGGATGGTAATCGATCTTGGTCAGCAGGCGCAGGCCTTGGGCATTGCCTTCAAACTGGCGGACATCAGCTTCCTGTTCAGGACTCAAATCTTTTAAGAAGTCGGTATGTGATGCATCATCAAACCATTCTCGAATAGCATATTCACCGGCATGACCAAAAGGCGGGTTGCCAATATCATGCGCCAGACAGGCAGCCTGAATGATGGCACCGACATCAGCCGGAGAAATCCAGGCAGGTAAGTTATCTTTGATTTTTTCGGCAGCCAGCATACCCAATGAACGGCCAATACAGGAGACTTCCAGTGAGTGGGTTAAACGGGTATGAATCCCATCGTGCTGGGTGAGTGGATGGACCTGAGTTTTGCGGTTTAACTGCCGGAAGCTTTGCGAAAAAATAATACGGTCATAGTCTTTATGAAACGGGCTGCGTGCCAGTTCAGTGCTCTGCTTTTTACTACCAATCCGAACTGTCGAAAGCAGTTCTAACCAACGCATTTGAGTCATTTATCATTATTCAGTGATCCACTATTTGCATCATGCCAAAAAACTAGCTCTGGCACTAGGGCAGTGCGACATGAATTGTCATACTGCATATTGTTATTTCAGTCAGCTGGAAAAGACTGAGAATTAAAAATCGAAATCATCAAATGAACAATAAAAAAGCAGACTCAATGGCCTGCTTTTTGTTTAGGATGAAGAATCAAATTAGCTCTTCGCCATTTTTCTTGGCCTGTTGTGTGTCTTTATAGACATTCAGGCAAATCGTAAACAAGACCAGACTTGCAACCAATGGCCAAAAAGTACATATAGGGTCAATAATTGACTTGTCATCTGAAATCTCCTTATTTACTTTTCTCAGATAGCTGGTGAAATTCAATCACCATCTTATTGATTTGTTTAAAATCAAATCGTTCTTTACTGTAGAGCAGCGTCAACACAGTACATACCAGCGCACTACTGCCATAAGCTGTCAGTGAGCTTAACAAGGTGCCGTATTCACGCAGGAAACCGAGGATCCATGGCATGAAGCCAATACTGGCCAGCAAACCAACGACCAGACCTACTTTCTTGCCGAAGAAACCAAAGGTCATCAGACCCAGCACTACACCAATCCCCAGAGTCGCAACGAGTTCAAAGCCAAGTGCGATCATTCCCTGAATCGGAAGCCATTCAAAACGTACAATCAGAAAGCTGAAAAATGCGAGGCCCACTGACCAGTTAAATGCCCGGGCATTCACCTTGTCCCAATACAGGCTGACAATCACCGGGAATACAATAGAGCCCCAAAGTGCACCCACAAAAATCAGCATCGACAAAATGTCAAACTTCAAGGTGGCAATCACAATTCCCAGCATGGTGGCAACGATCATGGTCATACGGCCAATAAACAGCATTTTCTTTGGATCAGGGCGGTTTTTCGCAATCTGTTTGCCATAAATGTCCGTCATGACAATCGCAGACAGATCCGAGTCAGCGGTAGAAGAAAGGGCTCCAATCACCATGATGAATAACAGCGCGACCATAAATGGAGAAAGATAGGTTGCTGCCATTTGTGGAATCAGGTTATTCAGGTTGCCATCAATGGGCTGAATACCTGCAAATAGTGCCAATAATCCCAGCATGCCTAGACCAATGACAATTGCAGCATAACCAATGGTAGCAGTAATAAAGCTTGGTTTAATCAGGTCTTCACGTACTGCAAACAGGCGCTGGGCAATGGTCTGATTACCAATCGCGTAGGCCAATACGGCGACAAAAAACGGCGCGCCTTGTTCCAAAAACGCTGTTTTAGAGAAAAAATCCAGTTGTTCTGGTTGCAGATGATGAATCCCGCTTTGAAACAGGGAAGGTCCGCCTAAGGTGAAGAACAAGGTTGGAATAATAATCACAGCCGCGACAATCATCGCCACCAGTTGACCAAAATCGGTAAAGACTGAGGAACGGAAGCCCGACCAGAGGGTATAGGACAGCACACCAATACCGGTAATCAGCAATACCGGTAATCAGCACGCCATGGATAAAGCTTAAAGGAGATAAAATTTCAACCAGTGCCCCGGCAGCGGTAAAGTTCACCATCAGGCTGATCACGCTACCCACAATATTTGAACCCGCCAGAATCATCTGGCTTTGATTGCCATGCCGGGCATGCATGATTTCTGCCAAAGTATGTGCATTAGGCGCCAGTTCACGAAAGCGCTTGCCAAAGGGATAGATAAATAAAATCATCAGCGCACCCCACAAACCATAGTGTAGGGCACCGGAAACGCCGTATGTATATCCGGATGAGGCTGCTGCATAAAACGATGCGGCCCAGATCCAGGTGGCGGTCATACTGGCCGCAGACATTCCAAATCCGATGGAGCCATTCGAGACCATGTATCCATCAACATTTTCATTTTTCTGTTTGATGCGTAACGATAGTAAAAAGGTGATGCCATAGAAAAGCACCATCACTAGTACAGTTGCTGTACTAGTGAATTGAAACATACATACTCCTTAAGCGGGTCACCTTTTGTTTTGAAAATTAAATCATTGGTGACAGATTAAGGCTCTAAAATAGACAGAGCAGTGAAGCTATAGAACATCAAAAAATTAGTGTCCGAATATAGAATTTATATTCATCTCTACAGTAGAAAGGAAAAACCATTGCCAGGCCCAGAATTTGGACATTTCCTCAGCAATTCGGCTAGATCTTAACATAAAATCATCAAATTTACTGATGAAGTGTTTATTTGGTAAGATTCTTAGCTGATATAGACGTGTGAGTCTGTTACCCTGTTAGTTGAATTAAAAAGAAAATTTTCAATATTTTTTAGCAATTACAAATATTTATTTTAAATTTTTTGATTTAAATAAAACCTGAGAATACTGATTATATAAAAAGGTAAGAAAATTTTATTATTAATAATTTCTTCATTATTTTTTTATATAGACATTATAATTTCTTGTAGATTTTTTCATAAATACGAATGGTTTTTTACTATTTATATTCTGCTTTTTAAGCAGCATATTAGTCGTTCTAGGGCTGATGAATAAGTGATGAAATTTCAAAATATTGGATATGATGGTTAATTTTATCGATATAATTTTTGGTCTTTTAGGTGAGTAAATTTTACTTAATTACGAGCTGATAAGATAAACATCAAATATGAAAAAAATAAAGGAGTCAAATATGGAATTTTATTTTTATTATTTTAGAAGATGAGAATAGATGTTCGGTTTTTTTTCCGCATATGATGTCAGATTAAAATACCACTCAGTATTAATTATTCGTTTATAGAGGGGAGTAAGTTGCCTCTAGTGCTCTAATGGAAGAGATGAGCGGAGAATTGCTCTTTGTATTTCATAAAGGCAGAAGACCTTTAACCAGTTTTCTAATCTTGGTGGTCAAAGTTGAGAGTCAATCAAAATAATTAAAAACAGTCCGCAAAAAATACGACTTCATAGAGTCTTGTAATCAAGTATTTCATTTTGGCCTAAATCGGAGCTTTGGCAGGTCATGACAATAAAAATCTGAATTTGATTTTTCCCCGATTGTTGTTGAAAAATAATACAATTTTTATGCAGAGAATTATTCTGAAGCGGTTTTGATTTTTCTTGAAAAAAATGTGTTAACCTGTGCGACTACATTCAATTTTCTTGCCTGAAAATAAACAAAATATTTTAAAAGTCCAGGATATTTCAGGCATAGTTTTCTGATTTGGCATCTAGCCGATTTCCTTATTTCACAGTAGAATATGCGCTCTCTCAAGTCACATTGTGGCATGGTTGTTCAGACCATCCCGTGGAGCCAAAATCAGCATGTTTATCGTTGCCGGTGCACCCGCACATTCTTCTTTTAAGAAAACTCAACTATTATCGCGTTTGACGTCAATTAGTTCTGTTCAATCAATTGAAAGTCAATGGGTCTACCTCTTTGACCAAGCGCTCAGCGAGCAACAACAGCAATCAGCTTTACAGCTTCTCAACGATGGTCAATCTTTTGAATTGCACCAGGCTGCAAGTGATGAAATCCAGATATTAGTCACACCGCGCGTCGGAACCATCTCTCCTTGGTCCTCTAAAGCGACGGACATTTTCAAAAACTGTAATACGCCGGTTCATCGACTAGAACGCGGCGTTTTATTTACTTTGAAGGGCGTAAAAGAACTTTCTAAAGAAGCATTGCAAGTACTGCATGACCGTATGACCGAAAGCGTATTCAATGCGATTGAAGATGCTGCGGTATTATTTGTGGAAACGGCGCCAAAACCACTGAACTCGATTGATATTCTGGGTGAAGGTAAAGAAGCGCTGGTAAAAGCCAATAATGAATTTGGTTTTGCATTATCAATGGATGAAATTGATTACCTGACTGAGGCTTTCATCAAGCTGGGTCGTAATCCAAATGACATCGAACTGATGATGTTTGCGCAAGCCAACTCTGAGCATTGCCGTCATAAAATCTTCGGTTCGGAATGGACGATTGATGGTGAAGTTCAGCCATTGTCATTGTTCCAGATGATCAAGAACACCTATAAAGAATCACCAACAGATGTATTGTCAGCTTATAAAGACAACGCTTCGGTGATTGTCGGTTCGGATACTCAGCGTTTTTATCCAACCCAAGAAGACAATGGACACCAGGTTTATAAATACAAGAGCCAAGCCGCACATATCCTGATGAAAGTGGAAACCCACAACCATCCAACTGCGATTGCACCATTTGCCGGTGCAGCGACAGGTTCAGGCGGTGAAATCCGTGATGAAGGTGCGACAGGTCGTGGTGGTAAGCCTAAAGCAGGTTTAACCGGCTTCACCGTATCTAACCTGAATATTCCGGGCTTTGAACAGCCTTGGGAAGAAAACTACGGCAAACCATCGCGTATGGCATCACCGTTACAAATCATGATTGAAGGCCCATTGGGTGGCGCTGCATTCAATAACGAATTTGGTCGTCCAGCTTTAAATGGTTACTTCCGTACTTTTGAACAAAACGTCAATGGCGATATTAAAGGTTTCCATAAGCCCATCATGATCGCTGGTGGTTACGGAAATATCCGTCCAGATCACGTTGAAAAAGATCCGATCTTACCGGGCGATTTGTTGATCGTACTTGGTGGTCCAGCCATGCTGATCGGTCTTGGTGGGGGTGCTGCATCTTCTGTAGATAGCGGTAAACTTGGCGAGAACCTAGATTTTGCTTCGGTACAACGTGAAAACCCGGAAATGGAACGCCGTTGCCAAGAAGTGATCGATACTTGCTGGCGCATGGAAGACCATAACCCAATCGTGTCTGTACATGACGTAGGCGCGGGCGGTGTATCAAATGCTATGCCTGAACTGGTAAATGACCATGAATTGGGTGCGGTGCTAGATCTTCGTAAGATTCCATCTTTAGAACCTGGTATGTCGCCAATGGAAATCTGGTCAAACGAAGCGCAAGAGCGTTATGTATTGGCGATTCGTCCATCTTCTTTAGAATTATTTGAGTCAATCTGTGCACGTGAACGTTGTCCGTTTGCAGTACTGGGTGAGGCCACTGAAGCACGTCACTTAATCGTTGAAGATCCATTGTTCGGCAACAAGCCAGTGGATATGCCAATGCAAGTGATGCTTGGCGGTACTCCACGTATGAGCCGTACCTATGAAATGATTGAACGCAAAGGCGATGATTTTGACGCGGCTAAAGTCACTGATCTGAAAGATGCGATTTATCGCGTTCTTAAAAACCCGACAGTGGCTTCTAAATCATTCCTGATCAGCATTGGTGACCGTTCGATTACCGGTATGGTGGCACGTGATCAGATGGTGGGTCGCTGGCAGGTTCCTGTTGCGGATGCTGCAGTTACAACCACAAGCCTTGTCGGTTATACTGGTGAAGCAATGGCAATGGGTGAACGTCCTCCAGTAGCCTTGTTGAATCCTGCTGCGTCAGCACGTTTATCTGTGGCTGAATCGATCTCGAACATCATGTCTGCGAAGATTGAAAAAATCAGCGACATCAAATTGTCTGCAAACTGGATGGCTGCTGCGGGTCAACCAGGCGAAGACCAGGCATTGTTTGAAGGCGTGAAAGCCATCGGTATGGAAATGTGTCCGGCTCTCGGTATCGCGATTCCAGTCGGTAAAGACTCTCTGTCTATGCGTACCACCTGGAATGACGAAGGTGAAGACAAGTCTGTGACTTCTCCAATGTCAGGCGTGATCACTGCATTTGCACCAGTGACTGATGTACGTAAAACACTGACTCCTGAATTAAAAGATCTTGAATCTGTACTGGTTCGTATTGATCTGTCTAAAGGTCAATTCCGTTTAGGTGGTTCGATCCTGGCGCAGGTGTACAAAGCAATCGGTTCAGTGACTCCTGATGTAGATAGCTTCGATGACTTCAAAGCATTCTTTGCATTGGTTCAAGACTGGAACAACCGTGGTTTGATCAAGGCGTATCATGACATCGGTGATGGTGGTTTATTGGCGACTGTTGCAGAAATGATGTTCGCATCACGTCTAGGTGTGGCATTAGAAGATCAATCAACTGCAAGCTTATTTGCTGAAGAAATTGGTGCAGTTCTACAAATTGCCAAAGCAGACTGGGAAGCGCTACAAGTTGAAGTTGCAGCGTCTACATTGAAAGATGCAATTACAGTCGTAGGTACTGTAAATAACACTGACCAATTGTCTGTAAATGGTCTGATACTTGAACGTGCTGACCTGCAAGTGGCTTGGACTGAAGTATCCCACCAAATCCAGCGTCTGCGTGACAACGTACAAACTGCGGATCAGGAATTTGCCTTAATTACCGATAAAGCACACAAAGGTATTATCGCCCAACCAACATTCGACTTGAATGAAGCGATTGAAGCACCTTTCATTAACTTGCGTCGTCCAAATATGGCAATTCTGCGTGAGCAGGGTGTCAATGGTCATATCGAAATGGCGGCAGCTTTCGACAAAGTTGGCTTCAATACCGTTGACGTACATATGAGTGACTTGCTGGCAGGTCGTATCAGCCTGGATGATTTTGAAGGTTTAGTGACGTGTGGTGGCTTCTCGTATGGTGACGTGATGGGCGCTGGTGGCGGCTGGGCGAAATCAGTATTGTTCAATGCTAAATTACGTGACCAGTTTGAGAAATTCTTTAACCGTCAAGAAACCTTCTCGCTCGGTATCTGTAACGGCTGTCAAATGTTGTCTCAATTGGCTCCATTAATTCCGGGTGCGGATGCTTGGCCACGTTTCCACCGCAATACGTCTGAAGTATTTGAAGCGCGCGCAGTGAACGTTCGTGTAGAAAAGTCGAATTCAGTCTTGTTGCAAGACATGCAAGGTTCGATTCTGCCGATCGCTGTGGCGCATGGTGAAGGTCGTGCAGTTGCAACTGCGGAAAACTTTGCTGCACTGAATGCATCGAATCAGGTCGTTTTACGTTATGTCGATAGCCATGGCAATGCAACTGAACAGTATCCGTTGAACCCGAACGGTTCACCAGAAGGTATTACTGGTGTAACGTCGCAGGATGGTCGTGCAACGATTATGATGCCGCACCCTGAACGTAACTTCCGAGCGATTCAGCATTCTTGGAAACCGGAAGACTGGGATCAGGATGGTGCCTGGTTACGTATGTTCCGTAATGCACGTAAGTTTATTGGTTAATCTGTTCTAAATTTCAAGAAAGGGTCGCAAAAGCGACCCTTTTTTATTGCAGAAATCACTGGAATAGCTGCAAAACTGGAAAATCTTTCAGCTTTTGTTTAGACTATCTTCATCAATTGCCACCTTTGGGTGGCTTTTTGTTTTTTAAGGATTTTGATTTTTTTAATTTTCCTTCTCCCTGCGGACTTGGTTTAGATTTTGCTTTTATATTGTATATAAAGTGCTATGGTGTGTTTTATGCACAACTTTATTGCACTATAAAAGAAAGATGGAATAGATCGGTTCAGTATCAATTCTCAAAGATGAGGTGATGACATGGCTAAGACACTCAGAATAATGGATAAGGCGGCAATGCGTCAGAAAGGTTGGATGTTGTTTGGGATTGTAGTGGGACTACAAATATTGTTCGTTGTCGGCAGTTATTTGATGCAGGGTTCTTGATATTTAGATTTAGATAAAAGCCACCGAGAGGTGGCTTTTTAGTAAAAAGAAAAAAATTAAAATTATTTATGAATTTATATATTTAGAAATATAAAATACTAAACACTAATTATTTAAGATAAAAATATGGCTGATTTATTTAATTAAAAAAGTTTCGTTGTTACAAGAGCTGCTTATTGCTAGAGCTTTAGATAAAATTGAAGCTGGTGCTGATGACGCATTTATACAGCTTAGACATGAAATTATTAGTATCAGAAGTCTAAAAACACATATTCCTACAATATTAAAAAACTCTCGATCTTTAGATCAGTTTAACGAATATTTAAAAAATACTTTTAATAGTTATGCTGATTGTAAGCAATTTATTTATGATGAATTTAATGAACTATTTGATATTTTAGAAAATACAGATAGTGCTCCATTAGATCAATTGGTAATAAACACAATAGAATATTTGAATTCGAACTACATTCATCAAATATGGCAAAAGGCTTTAGAACGTAGAACTTCAGATCCTGAAGGTGCCATCACCATAGCGCGCTCATTATTGGAATCTACATGCAAACATATCCTTGATGAAATAGGTATTGATTATGGATATGCACCTGAAATAAATCAGCTTTATCGTTTAGTTAGTAATGAATTAAATTTAGCACCATCACAACATACAGAAAAAGTGTTTAAACAAATTTTAGGTGGTTGTAGTTCGATTGTCGAAGGATTAGGTGCTTTAAGGAATAAAGTTGGTGACGCACATGGACAAGGAAAAGTTAATGTGAAGCCATCTTCTAGGCATGCAGAGCTAGCAGTAAATTTAGCAGGAACAATGGCAGTATTTTTATTTACAACTTGGGAATTTAAAAAAGAATTATTAGAAAAGGTCACCCAAAAGTGATCTTTCCCCCGTTTTTTAAACAACCAACTGAATCTGCTTTAACACCGCCTTCAACGTATTCACATAATCAAAAGCATCATTGGTACTGTCCTGATAACGCCAAGCCACATAACCATCCGGACGAACCAGCACTGCACCAGATTCATGAATTTCAGATTTACTGTTCCAAGTCCCATACACATCACGGTAGTCACGAGAACCAATTTGAATCACATCCAAATATGGCAGATTCAATGCTTCAGCCTCCTGTTTCCAGCCTTTACCTGATAAACCTGTGAGCAGGGTAAAGCGACCTTTACCGGTAATATCCAGTGTCGACTGCTTTTGACCTTTAGCATTGATCAGCCAGGTATGTGGCACTTTAGCACCTGGGCGAGTCGTTGCCTGTAAATAAAGCTGTTCATCTTTTTCAAAAATCTCAGGCTCGGATTCTGCAATCACCGCATTGGAGCTATATCGCTGGTTCAGTTCTACACCTTGTGCATTAAATTCGAAGTTTTTAATTTCCAAAGCTTCAAACAGTTTTTTGCGGATTTCAGCACCTTGCTCATCTTCCGCAAAGATACGTTCCAGCATTTGCTTCTGAGTCGTTACACCATTGTCAAAACCAAAGACTTCTTTCAGGTATTTATAATCAAAACGTGACTGGTTCGCACGTGCCACAATTTGCTTGCCGACCGGTGCACGCTCAGTCGTATATGAATCCAGCAAGGAAGGCGCAGCCCAGCCTTTTACCGCATAGGCCAGTTTCCAGCCCAGATTAAAGGCATCCTGCATGCAGGTGTTTGAACCTAGGCCACTGGATGGTGGATGACGGTGTACTGCATCACCACCACAGAACACGCGACCTTTGGAATACTCAGTTGCCCAGGTCTGGTTCACATACCAATAAGACAGTTTTTGAATCTCTACTTCTTCAACTTCCGCACCGACAAAAGCATTCAGGCGGGCACGGACCTGTTCTTCAGTCACTTGTGGCTCGCCTTTGGAGATGTCAAAGCCCCAACCCATAATCCATTCATTCCATGGCGTAATGGCACGTAATAAACCCATACCGAGGTCGCCAAAGCTGGCTTCAGGATTCACGATCCATTGCAGAATTGCAGGACGATGCTGAACGTGTTGAGAAAGATCAGCTTTAAAAGTCACATAGACTGTACCCGCACGTGCCATCACTCCTTCGAGTGGTAAACCGAGCTGTTCCAGCACACGGGATTTTGCCCCATCCATTCCCACCAGATATTTCGCTCTTAAGCTAAATTCAGTATTGGTGATCCGGTTCAGGAAAGTAGCCGTCACGCTATCTTCATCCTGCACATGTGACAAATATTCGGTATTAAAGTTATAAATTGCACCACGTTCACCGGCATTCTTCACCAGTAATGCTTCCATTTTGGGTTGAATCAAATCAACTAAAGGACATGGACTGCCTTTGATGTAATCGCCATGACGTTCATCACCTGTACCCCAGGCACTTAAACGGGCAATTTCTTCACCGACCAGACTAGTGGTAATCAGGCTTTCACCCATCTGCTCCCAAGGTGTAGCGATCTTTTTAACCTGTTCTTCAATACCTAAATCACGTAATACTTCCATGGCACGCTGGTTGGTAATATGCGCACGTGGACTATTGGCCAGCCAGCTAAACTGGGTAAACAGTTGTACCTTGATGCCATAATTCGCCAGAGCCAAACCTAATGTTGAACCTGCAGGACCGGTACCAATGATCAGAACATCAGTGTCATAGTGTTGTGTCATACAAGACTCCATGTATATGCGTGAAGAACAAGCCATCTATATGGTCAGGCAGTCTAGTAAAATAGAATCTGTTGATATACGAATATTCATATAAACTATCGACCTATTCTTATTTGCAATAGGTGGGTCATAATCTTAAGATGCTTACCTGATCAGAAACCGGGCAGCCTATGGAACTTCGACATTTACGCTATTTTATCACCGTGGCGCAGCAACAAAGTTTTACCAAGGCCGCCGAAAAACTATTTACTGCCCAGCCGTCATTAAGCCAGCAAATTAAGGATCTGGAACAGGAAGTAGGCGTCATTCTGTTTGATCGTTCCTCTAGAAAAGTCAAACTCACCGATGAAGGGAGGGCTTTTCAGGTCTATGCCGAAAAAGCACTGGAAAATGCCAAGCTGGCAGTGGCGGCAGCACGTCAGGTTGCACAGCAGAAAAATAATCAGATTCATATTGGCTTTCTGAACGTGGCAGAAATTAAAGTGATGCCACAGATTCTGGCCCAGCTTAAAAAAACCATGCCGGACTTGAAAATTCACTTGCATAGCCTGACCTGTATGGAACAGATTCAGCGGCTAAAAAATGCTGAACTGGATTTATGCATTACCCGTTTTCAACTGGATCATCCAGATTTTGACAATATTCATTTATTGACCGAGCAAATTTATTTGGTTGCTGCTCAGCATTTACATCCTACAGATCGAATCCTGAAATTACAGGAACTGAAAAATCACAATATGATTATGTGCGAGCAGAATGCTTCGCCCGTATTTTATGAAAAGCTGGATAAACTGCTTTGCATTGATCAGTTCGAACATGAACAGCTGTTGTGGGTGACGAATGTCTTGCAACACATTAATCTGACCAATATGGGAATGGGCTTTAGTTTTGCGCCCGAATATTTACTGCGTTTTTTGAATGATCATGTGAAAATTATCCATACTGATCAGGCACTGCCAAAACTGGGCTTGTATGCAACATTTAACAAGAATTCCCAAAATCCTGCATTGAAGATGATTACCCAAGCCCTTAACAATACGACAAGTATCTGAATTGCAGGAAGGAATACATGTTAAAGCTGATTTATTACGTGCCGGATGAAAACCTGGAAGACACCAAGAATGCGATATTTGCAGCAGGGGCAGGCGGTATTGGGGAATATAAGAATTGTGCCTGGCAGGTTTTAGGAACTGGACAGTTTAAACCGCAAGAAGGTGCAGATCCTCATATTGGTGAAGTGGGAAAATTGGAACAGGTGGAAGAATGGCGGGTAGAAATTCTGGTGCCTGATGAGAAGGCGGTCGATGTGGCCAAGGCGCTGAAAGAAAGCCATCCTTATGAAGAGCCAGCCTTTGAGTTTATTCAGCTTCTGGATATCAAAGTCTAAAATTATATAATTGATACTCTGCTGCGGCGCGTTCAACTTAGCGCGCCGTTAGTCTAGTTTCAGAAAACAGCCAAACCGCTTTTGTTATTATCATCTCTGCCAGAATAATCCAAAGAAAAAATACAATAAGGAAAATAACAATGCCGTGGCCAAAACCGCTGAGCAGCGTGCTTAAGAATACCCTCAGCAAATCTATCCAGTACGGTACAGAAATCCTGCATCAGCGCATTCCATATTCACCGGATAATCCCTATCTGGAAGGTATATTTGCACCAGAGCGGCAGGAACACTTTTTCACAGATTTAAAGGTTGAAGGACAGATTCCTGCAGAACTGGATGGCGCATTGATGCGGATTGGTCCAAATCCTATTAACGTCAAAAACCCACGCAACTATCACTGGTTTACGGGCGATGGCATGTTGCATGCGCTCAGACTTAAAGGTGGTGAGGCACATTGGTATAAAAGCAGTTATATCGGTTCTGCCAGTGTGCAGAAAAAACTTCATCGACCACAAATTCCAGGTAAAACGCGAGGTGTCGCTGATGCAGTCAATACCAATGTCATCCACTTTGCCGGAAAAATCTGGGCATTGGTAGAAGCGGGCGCATATCCAGTTGAGTTGAATGCTGCACTGGAGTCAAAACGACATCATTTGTTTGAAGATGATCAGGATCTGCCATTTACTGCTCATCCACATATCGATCCTGAAACAGGTGATATTCATGCGGTTTGTTATGATGCTTTAAGTCAGAATAAAGTTTTTTATTTGCAGATAGATTCAAAAGGTAAGTTGAAACATCACGTCGACATTCCAGTGAAACATGGTCCGATGATTCATGATTGTGCCATTACCAGATCTCAGGTACTGATTCTGGACCTGAATGTGAACTTTTCTGTACGCAGTGCTTTAAAGGGTTCAATGTTGCCATATCAATGGAATCCAAAACGGCAGGCACGCATTGGTATAATGCCTTTTGGCGGTAAGGCAATTGATATTCGCTGGTATGAGATTGATCCCTGTTTTATTTTTCATACCGTGAATGCTTATGAGCTGGATTCTGGTGATGTGGTCATGGATGCGGTGGCGCACTCCAAAGTATTGGTCAGTTCGATTCAGGGACCGATTGAAGATCAGGATATTCGGCTGGAGCGGTTCATTTTTGAACACGGCACTGGAAAAGTGGCTCGGACGATATTATCTGAGATGAAACAGGAATTCCCACGGATTAATGAAGCTTATACGGGGCGGCCTTATCGTTATGTCTATAGTATTTCCTTTGGCGAGTTTGATGATCCTTCTCGTGTCAGCAGCAATACTCTTTTGAGCCATGATGTGAAAACTGGCAATTCAGAAAGCTATTCTTTTGGAGAAAACTGGGTGACAGGAGAGGTGATATTCTTCGCACGGGAAGGGGCTCAAGCTGAAAATGATGGCTGGCTGATGTCTTATGTTCATGCTTTAGATGATAGTCCATCTAGGGTAGTGATTCTGGATGCACAGCATATGACTGAAGGGCCGATTGCAACCATTGATTTACCGGTACGTGTACCCGTCGGGTTTCATTGTAACTGGATTGATTATCGGAAATTGAGAACAATCTGAGCTTAAGTGGTATATGGCTATATAAGCAGAAACCTACCTGAAATCAGGCAGGCTTTATCATCATAGGCTATACTCATTGTTAATACTGCTTTCATTTTTTCTTTTAACTCAATTTGCTGCTTTAAAGGTAGGTACTGTTTCGTAATTGGATTTTATGCAGTTAAAATGATTTATGATTTGAATTAATTATTTAAATGTTCTTATTATATAAATATTAATTAAACAGATTATTATTTTTTAATTATAAAAGATATCTATTATTTTTAAATAGATATCTTTTATGCTAATTATTATAATATTTTATTCTGAAATTTAAAAAATATAACTTCCCCTGATTTCAACTAAATTTTTATATATTTTAATTTACCTTTGATTAAACTAATGCGAAGGAGCCAGATTGCGGAAAATATGCTTAAGACTGTGTAGCATTTTTTCAACTTGCAACGGTGTTAAACCATCGAAAGATTGCTCTAGTACAACAACACTAAGATCATTAATCTTTTTAATCATTTGCTGACCTTTTTCGGTTAATAATACTCGGGTAATTCGTGCATCATCCTCACAGGAATAAGTATGTACTAATCCCTCATCTTTTAGGCGATAAATGATTTTAGTGGTAGTCGACATCTTATAAATTAACATGTCAGATAAATCAGAAATACTCGCTCTATTTTTAAATTTTAATGCCAGCAAAATACGTCTTCGAGAATTGTCTAAACCATATTTTTTTAAGGCATAGTCAACATTTTGCACATATTGGGTATGCACTTGACTAATCCAATGATAGGGTGAATCTTCTAAATTAAAATCTGTAGGAATGGATAAAAATTTACTGTACTTTTTTGTCATGGCCTCAACTCTTCTGTATGTTAGGGTCTTTTTAATTTGTTTAAAAAATGCATTTTATTTCAAAATATTTACTATCCTATTACAAGGTTATTAATCTCACATTTAGTACGTCTCCACCTCCTATTTAACTTCTTTTTAAGATGAACCCTCTAATTCTTTTTTGCTTCTTCGAGCCTCTTTTATAAAAGAACTAGAGAGCCAAAATTTCAGTCACATTTTTTTTATTTATCTATTGTTATTATGCGAACTGATTAAATCATCTTAATGATTAAATGATCTATCACAAAAAATACCATTTTCAATTAAGAAATACTTAAATAT
>NZ_JBAPXX010000009.1:0-3809 GCF_049284435.1 Acinetobacter sp.
TGCTGTCATGAAGCCCTCAATGTCGCTTGGTAAGTGTTTTCCAACACTTGAAGGATATTATCCATACCTGATTTAATTTCAGCATCTTCCAATGTACGGCTTGGATGCTGCCAGAGAAGTGCAAATGCCAGTGAGCGTTTCCCTTCTTCTACTCCTTGTCCAGTGTACACATCGAACAACCAAGTTGAGTCTAAAAGCTCTCCACCCGTTTTTTCGATAAGTGCCTGAATTTCGCTAACATTAATCTTATCACTAATTAAAAGCGCAATATCACGTCGAACTGATGGAAAACGTGATAATTCTGTAAAATTAGATACATAAGTTTGCAAAACAGCCGCTTGATCCAATTCTGCCACCCATGTGGTTGCCAGATCAAGCTCGTCTTCAAGTGAGGGATGTAAACGCCCCAAGTAACCAATTGATTGACCATTCACGAGAATTTCTGCGGATTGCCCTGGGTGCAACCAGCTACGCTCTGAACGCACATATTCTACGTTGACACGACCAGCAGCCAGAATTTCTTCTACATCACCCTTAAAGTCAAAGAAGTCCATTGGCTGTGCCTTGCCATGCCAAGACTCAGGGGTACGTGAACCCGTTGCAATCAGGGCAAAAGTTGGAATCTGTTTTAAATCATGGATGCTGCTGGCTTCTTGATAGTCAAAACGCAGACCGAGCTCAAAGAAACGTACCCGACTTTGCTGACGGTTCACATTGTACTGAACACAAGGAATCAGGCTAGACAGCAAGGTTGAACGCATCACCGCCAAATCACTTGAAATTGGATTGGCTAATGCTAAAGGTTTCACAAGAGAATTAAGTTGCTTTTCAAGTTTTAAGTCTGCAAAACTAAAACTGATTGCTTCTTGGTAACCTAAAGTTACGGCAGTTTGACGGAGTTGACCCAATTCAAATTGATCTTGGTATTTGGCCAGCTTCACATCAATCACAGGCAGGCTGATTTGAATATTGTCATAGCCATGAATACGAGCGACTTCTTCAATCAAGTCCTGGTAAATCACCATATCATAACGATGTGATGGTGGAACCACTAACCACTCGCCTTCTGTTTTAACAGTTACATCACAACCTAAACGGGTTAAAGCATCAGTAATGAAAGCTGAATCAACCCTATAACCCAGCAGTTGATCGACTTGGGCTTGATTCAACTCAATTGCATCGCGTGTTGGCAGTAGCGCTGCATTTTCGGCAACTGTAATTGGACCAAACTCACCGCCCGCAAGTTCCGCAATCAATTGTGATGCACGGTGCATAGCGATCAATGGCAATTCAAAATCGACACCACGTTCATAACGCTGAGAAGCATCAGTATGCAGGCCAAAGCTACGTGCACGACCGGCAATATGCAGTGGTGCGAAGAATGCTGATTCCAGGAAAATTTCAGTGGTTGCATCGCTGACTGCTGAAGACAAGCCACCCATAATACCGGCAATGGCCAATGCTTTTTCATCATCTGCAATCACCATCACTTTTTCGTTGAGTTCAACTTCTTGTTCATTGAGCAAAACTAACTTTTCAGCTTCCGTCGCTTGACGTACGTGTACCGCGCCTTGCACCTTGCCAGCATCAAATGCGTGTAGCGGTTGACCAAGCTCGATTAATACATAGTTGGTAATATCGACCAGAATGCTGTGCTGACGGATACCTGAACGTGCCAATGCACGCTCCATCCATACAGGAGTCACAGCCTTGGTATTGACGTTCTTGATCACACGACCCAAGTAGCGTGGGCAGCCTTCAGTTGACACAACGACTTTCTTTTCGTCGCTAATAGTTGCAGTAACTTCTTGAATTTCTGGCGCAGTCACTGGCAATTGGTTAATCACACCAATTTCACGTGCAATACCGCGAATACTGAAGCAATCACCACGGTTCGGTGTAATGCTGATGTCAATCACATTGTCATCAAGATCCAGATATTCACGAATGTTCATCCCGACTGGTGCATCTGCAGGAAGCTCTAACAGACCGTCGATTTTATCCTCTAAATCAATTTCTGAAGCACCACAAAGCATACCTTGTGATTCGACACCACGTAGCTTACCTTTCTTGATTTTGAAATCGCCCGGAAGTACTGCACCAATGGTCGCAACTGGCGCTTTCATGCCGGCACGTACGTTTGGCGCACCACATACAATTTGTAGAGGCTCACCTGAACCGATATTGACAGTGGTCACACGCAAGCGATCTGCATCAGGATGTTGCTCTACTGTCAGGACTTCCCCCACCACTACGCCCGTAAATGCTTTTGCTGCAGGCGCAAGTTCATCGACTTCCAGACCCAACATGGTCAGTTGATCAGAAAGTTTATCGCTGTCGATGGCTGGGTTAACCCATGTGCGTAGCCAATTTTCGCTAATTTTCATTGATATAAAACCTGTAATTCAAATCTCTAGAATCCCCTCTCACTCCCACTTTCTTCCAAAGAGGGAGAGCCCTATGTCATATCTAGACACCCCTCTCCGCTCAGGAGAGGTTAGGGAGAGGTATAAATTTGTTTTAAGCAAACTGGCGTAAGAAACGCACATCGTTTTGGTAGAACATACGCAGGTCATTCACGCCATAACGAAGCATTGCAAAACGTTCAACACCCAGACCAAAAGCAAAGCCTTTGTATTTTTCAGGATCAATACCTGCAGCTTGCAGCACATTCGGATGCACCATACCGCAGCCCAATACTTCCAACCAGCGACCGCGTTCATCCATAATATCCACTTCCGCACTCGGCTCAGTGAACGGGAAATAAGATGGACGGAAACGTACTTTCAAATCTTTTTCGAAGAATTCATTCAGCAGGTTAATCAGCAAACCTTTCAGTTCCGCGAAGCTAGTATTTTCAGCCACGTATAAACCTTCGATCTGATGGAACATCGGTGAGTGGGTTTGATCCGAATCACAGCGGTAAACACGGCCCGGGCACACGATCTGGATTGGTGGCTGCTGTGTTTTCATTGTACGAATCTGCACACCAGACGTATGCGTACGCAGCAAATGGTTCACATCAAAATAGAAGGTATCGTGCATGGCACGCGCCGGGTGATGACCCGGAATGTTTAGTGCTTCAAAGTTGTGATAGTCATCTTCAACTTCAGGACCTGTTGCAACCGTAAAACCTGCCTTGGTAAAGAACTGGCAAATACGCTCTTGCACCTGGGTCACTGGATGGATACTGCCCACCTGCTGACCACGACCTGGTAAAGTAATATCAATGGTTTCGCTTGCCAGTTTTTGTTCTAAGGCAGCTTTATGCAGTTCTGCCTGACGTGATGTCAATGCAGCGGTAATGGTTTCACGTACAGCATGGATTTGTGCGCCGAAGACTTTACGTTCTTCAGGATCCATTTTACCAAGCGACTTAGATTGTTCCGCGAGCTGGCTTTTTTTCCCCGTAAATTGCACTCGTACTTGATCAAGTGCAGCAAGGTCTTGAGCTGCTGCAATCGCAGCGAGCGCTTCAGTGGTCAGGGCTTCCAGTGACATAGTAACTCTCAAAGCAACAGGTTAAAAAATATTTTAAAAACCCCACATTCTAACAGTTTTTAGACACTTTGATGAAGATGCGTTTTAAGGAAAATTAGATTGGCATGATTAAATATAAAAAGTATAAGATAAACACAATATCAATCAGATCAAATCACTATGGCACTCGATCAAATTTGGAAACAGCAACTGACCCTGGTCACTTATGGCAATGAGTATTTGACTCAGGACCTGAGTTTCAATCGTTGGATTCAACATTCCATTTTTAATCAGCATCAGTTTGCCTTTCGGGATCTGATGTCACAACA
>NZ_JBAPXX010000010.1:0-6880 GCF_049284435.1 Acinetobacter sp.
CACGGTTGTGGTCAAGACGTAACATTGCAGTGAAGTTTTTCGCTGGAAGATCTGGAGCAGATTTCATTGCGATGTAAGCATTCGTGTTTGCAGGGTTACCAACAACTAGAACTTTAACGTCACGGCTCGCAACTTCGTTCAATGCTTGACCTTGACCGATGAAGATTTCACCGTTCACTTTAAGAAGGTCAGCACGTTCCATACCTGGACCACGTGGACGTGAACCAACTAATAACGCATAGTCAGCATCTTTGAATGCAACTTTAGGATCATCAGTACCGATCATGTCTTCTAGTAGCGGGAATGCACAATCTTGAAGCTCCATCATTACGCCTTTAAGCGCTTGTTGAGCTTTCTCAAAAGGAACTTCGAGCAATTGCAAAATCACTGGTTGATCTTTACCCAACATTTCGCCACTTGCGATACGAAATAATAGGCTGTAACCAATTTGACCTGCAGCGCCAGTAACGGCAACACGAACTGCTTGCTTCATCTAATTATCTCCAATTGAGGATATTCAATGCGATTAAATAGTTAGTATTTAATCTAATAATCGTAAACGCGAAAGATTGTACTCCAATCCTTTGCCAGATGCATATAAAAGAGGACGGATTTCACCTAAAGTCTGATAGGAAATATAAATTAAATCCGCAAAAAAGCTCAGTATGTTCCTTTTATTGTGACAGTTTTTGGGCATGTATTAATAATGTTGGCAGAACAGGATTTGTAATTGCCATTGGGGCGATAACAGACCTTAATCGAGGTAAGCACGCTGGCCGACTGGGTCTGCTGGCAGTTAAACCTCAAGGCATTGCCCGGTAATTGCGGATTAATTTTCAGAAATTTGGCCCGCAGCGTATCGACAGAAATCGTAATATTTTCCTGTTCCGTCAGTTCCGCTGGCACTTTCAGGCGATCTGCATAATTGATAATCGTCCGGAAATACTGACTGGCATTCATCGGCACACAGCCACCGATATTGCGCCATAAAATTGTCCGGGTATTGTCATCCGGCATGATCCTGGCCACTACCTTGGACTGCAGTGGTGACAGTTTCGCGGAGCTATTGGTCGTACAATTTTGTGATGTAGTCTGAGGATATAAGCCGGAGATATTCAACGAATAACCTTCCAGACATTTTCGTTTCTTGGCGTATTCCGGGTACAGGCTACATAAGGCCGGGACCATTTGTACATCCATGACATAGTCTGTCGGCGTGGCGAACGCTGCCGGACTGCTGGCAAAAAACACAAGCGCAAACGATCCAGCCCAGACTCGACGATCCTTCATTATTTTCATGAATAAATCACCATCCCCCAATAATTTTAATTTTATTGTGTATTACGTAATGGTATCAGTTGCATGCGTTTACCCACTGACTGTGCCCCCTGCCCTAACAAGATACCGTAATGCGTGGCATTGGTCATGACATGTTTCACATAATCCCGGGTTTCAAGTAAAGGAATAGTTTCAGTATATTGATCTGCGGCAATCCCCTGAAATTCTGGCTGCCAGCGGCGGGCACGGTTTGGACCGGCATTATAGCCCGCCGTTGCCAGAACCGGACTATCGCTAAGCTGACGCTGAATCGTAGATAAATAGAATGTTCCGTAGCGAATATTGGTATTCATATCGGTGAGTGCCGCCGGGTTATAAGCCTCACCCATTTGACGTGCCACCAGCTTGGCCGTGTCCGGCATAATCTGCATCAGACCACCCGCGCCTACATGTGAACGTGCCACAGTATTGAAACGGCTTTCTTGACGCATTAACCCATAGGCCCAGGCCGGATCTATGCCGGCATTGCGACTATGACTGACCACGTAATTCTGATGTGGCATTGGATAACGATAATTGTAGTTATGCTTGTTCGCGGTACGGTCAGCGGCATAAATGGCCCGGTCATGCCAGCCCATGTCCATGGCACGCTTTGCCGCAGCCAGCAACAGGTCATCATCTTTTTTCAGATAAGCCTGACGCACTGCCCAGTTCCATTCACGGTTAATATAGTTCTCCGGTGCGCTGATATTACGTAGCGTGAAAGCACGACGGAAATGAATATCCTGTTCCAAACGTTGCAGAGCCTGATTGGATGGCTGCGCCGGGTTTGGTGTACTCGCGGTCACCTGCCCCAACTTGTCGCGTGCCAAAAGATTGTGATAGTCATCTCCGGTCGCCAGCTTACGATAAATACTTTCTGCTGCCTGTTTAGAAGCACGATCAGTACGTTGTTCGCTTGCACGTGCCAGCCAGTATTGCCAGCGATCTTCCTGCTTCTGATTCACCGTCATGCTATCAATCGCACGGATCAGGCTTTCCCAGGCACTAAAACGAATGGCCTGACGCGCATAAACTTCAGCTTCTTCCGGGCTAAATGGCAGACCATAGCTGGCATCTAAAGCATTTAACACTTCGCGGTTGAAGTTGTTTTTCATGACTGTGGTGCCACCGATATAACCGACAGCACGATATAAGGCGCGTTGTACCTGTACTGGTGTACCTTGAGCGGTCCGTTTGACAATGGACAAAGCCGAGTCCAAATCGCTATCGGCCAGACGTCCCAGTGCATAAATCAGATAGGCCTGCTCTGCCGCAGTACTTTTAGGCGCAGACCACAAATAATTGGTGGGGTTGGCCTGAATCGAATTCAGTTGTGCCAGAGACAGATTTAGACCAATGCCTTGCGCTGTCGCAATGGCCTGACCAGACTGTCCGGCACGAAGTTGTCCCCAGAGTCGCTGCTGACGGTCTTCTGAGGTCATGAGTGGACTGGAGAGCATCATCCGGCCTAGACCAGTACAAGAATCAGGCTGGCTGTTGGTAGTTAACCAGACTTCTTTAAATTCGGCATAAACCAGTTCATCGCCAGCTTTGGCACGCACTTGTGCCACTGCACAGGCTTCGGCAGGATCGGCATTGGTTACATAAGGCAATACAGGTTGGGCAGTGCTAAAGTCTGCCATTTTTACTTTTTCTTCGACATAGTCCGCTGCCAGCTTTTCAGCCATGGCGGATTGAGGGTAACGCTGGGCAAAGCTGATAATCTGGCTAACAGGCTGCATGGCAAGATTCTGGTTTAAAATCCAGTATTCCGGATAATAGCCCAAGGCATCATTCTGCATAGACAGACGATATTGCTGTAACAGTTCAGTATTGCCTGCATTGGCTGCACGCAATGCATCATTAAATTGTTCTTCTGCTGCCTGTGTACTCGCTGAACAGATACATGCCACACTTAAAGTAATTAATTTATAGTATTTATACATAGTTTTAGTGTGTTTCAACATCCCTTTGCCTTCTATCATCGATTTTGTGCTTAGCCCATGTTGCATATCATAAGAGCTAGTTTGAAGATTATAACCAACTCTATTGTTCAGTTATGTAACCTTATGATTAAGCAATATTAATCTACAGACAATTTTTGCCCATAAATCAATATTTTTCCACAGTTAATTTGGGCTATAAGTTTAAGCGACTTTCCTGCTAAAATATGCGCCTTTCCAAGATTTCAGTCCGTGAATTGAATTTTTATTCACCTGTTTGATGCATCAATCAGGCTGTTCGTTCACTCTTTCAACGTATTACCTTGTAGGAGCCTACATGACGGTTCAAACCTTCATTCCGAATGGTGCCCCAGCTGCCTCAGAAAACACTGTTACCCAGCCAGCGCACACCCCAGTTAGCGATGCTTCAGTCAAAAAACTGTACATCGAAACGCAAGGGTGTCAGATGAATGAGTACGACAGTCACCGTATGGCAGACCTGTTAGGCGATTCTCATGGCTATGTGCTGACCACCGATCCTAAAGATGCCGATATTCTGCTGATGAATACCTGCTCGATCCGTGAAAAGGCGCAGGAAAAAGTATTCTCCGAGCTGGGTCGCTGGCGCAAGCTTAAAGATAAAAATCCTGACCTGATTATTGGTGTTGGTGGTTGTGTGGCGTCTCAGGAAGGCGACAATATCCAGAAACGTGCCAATTATGTCGATATGATTTTTGGCCCACAAACCCTGCACCGTTTGCCGCAAATGCTGGATCAGCATTTTGAGCAGATCGAAAAGCCAAAAAAAGAAAAAATCAAACTGGTGGATATTTCCTTCCCGGACATCGAGAAATTTGACTTTTTACCTGAACCGCGTGTTGAAGGCTATAAAGCCTTTGTCTCGATCATGGAAGGCTGTTCAAAATACTGTTCTTTCTGCGTGGTGCCGTATACGCGTGGTGAGGAAGTTTCTCGTCCACTGGATGATGTCCTGGCTGAAATTGCGGGTCTGGCAGAAAAAGGCGTGCGTGAAATTTCGCTTTTAGGTCAGAACGTAAATGGCTACCGTGGTGAAACGTTCGAAGGCAATATCTGTACTTTTGCCGATCTGTTACGTTTGGTTGCAGATATTCCGGGCATTGGCCGTATTCGTTATACCACATCACATCCGCTGGAATTTAATGACGACCTGATCCAGTGCTATCGTGACCTGCCACAAATGGTTTCACATCTGCATTTGCCGGTACAAAGCGGTTCCAATGATGTGTTACAAGCGATGAAGCGTAACCACACCATCGATGTCTATATCGAGAAGATTAAAAAGTTACGTGCAGTTCGCCCTGACATGCATTTATCTTCAGACTTTATCATTGGTTTCCCGGGTGAAACTGATAAGAATTTCGAAGAGACTTATCAGTTTATTCAGGATTTAGACTTCGACCATTCTTATAGCTTTATCTATTCAAAGCGTCCGGGTACGCCTGCGGCAGAACTGGAAGATACGATCTCTGAAGATGTGAAAAAAGAACGTCTGGCCAAAGTTCAGCAATGGATTAAGCGTTCAAGCATTGACAAGACGGATGCCATGCTCGGGTCCATCCAGCGTGTACTGATCGAAAAAGTTTCTGATAAAGATCCGAACATTCTGGTCGGTACGGCGGACAATACCCGTTATGTTAACTTTATTGGTGACCCTGCCTGGGTAGGCCGCTTTGCCGAGATTGAAATTACCGAAATTAAAACTTTGAATTTAGTTTACGGTGAACTCTTGAATCTTGAGCCTGACGTGGCGTAATGTAGAGCATATAACGCACACTTCATAAGGAACACTCTTGACTGCAGCGATTCGACGTACAGTAGCTTTTCCTGGAATTTCGATGGACCGTATACAAGCCATGTTAGGTGCCTATAACGGCCATTTGAAGCAAATTGAACAACGTTTAGACGTCAAAATCTCCCATCGTGGAGAAAGTTTTATTATTGATGGTGGAATCGATGCCGTTGAGAGAGCCGAAATGCTCTTGCAACGTCTTCATGAAGAATCTGAACATAGTCAGCAGATTAGTGCAGATACTTTACATCTGATGATTCAGGGCAGCCAGACTGACCGTGAACTTCAGCAAGATCTGGATGATCAGGAACACACGGGGCTGGACAATGTCTGGCTGCAAACCCGTAAAGGCCGGATCAACCCGCGTGGTGCCAACCAGAAACGTTATGTACAGCGCATTCTTCAAAGTGATATTTCCTTTGGTATTGGCCCTGCCGGAACAGGTAAAACCTACCTCGCCGTTGCAGCTGCAGTGGATATGCTGGAGCGCAATGAAATCCAGCGTATCTTGCTAGTTCGCCCTGCGGTTGAAGCCGGTGAAAAACTTGGTTTCTTACCGGGGGATTTAACCCAGAAAATCGACCCTTACTTACGTCCCTTGTATGACGCGCTATATGAAATGCTCGGCTTTGAGAAAGTGGCCAAGTTGATCGAACGTCAGGTGATTGAAGTTGCTCCGCTTGCTTACATGCGTGGCCGTACCCTGAATCATTCTTTCGTGATTCTGGATGAAGCGCAGAACACCACCCCAGAACAAATGAAGATGTTCCTGACCCGTTTAGGTTTTGGCTCACGTGCAGTGATTACTGGTGACGTGACTCAGGTGGATTTACCACGTGGTCAGCAATCTGGTCTGTCACATGCCTTGCGCGTGATTGATAAAATTCCTGAAATTCATATTACCCGTTTCCATTCGCGTGATGTGGTACGTCATCAGCTGGTACAGAAAATTGTTGAAGCCTACGAAGGCTGGGACAGTGAACAGCAGCGCTTAAGTGCTGAAGCGCGTGCCGAACGAAAAGCACGTCAGGAAGCCTTAATCGCTGAAAATGATGCTGCGGCAGATGCACAGTATTAAGCTTTAAACTTAAGGATTTGTGTTGAAACTTAGTCTTTCCTTACAACAGGACTTTCAGTCGCCTGAACTGGTACTGAAACGTGCCTATATTAAAAAAGTTGTAGAAACCACTTTACGTCATATCGGCACTCAAAGTGATTGCGAAATCGGAATTGCCTGTGTTGATCATGACGAAAGTCATAAACTGAATCTGGAATATCGCGGCAAAGACAAACCGACCAATGTCCTGTCTTTCCCGAGTGAACTTCCTGATGAAATGGCTCAGTTTCTAGATGCATTTCCAATTGGCGATCTGGTGATTTGCATTCCCGTGGTACTGGCTGAAGCGCTTGAACAGCAGAAAGTACCCTTGACGCATTTCACCCATATGCTGGTACATGGCACTTTGCACCTGATGGGCTATGACCATGAAACCTCGGATGAAGATGCTGAAGAAATGGAAGGTATTGAAATCGAGATTCTGGCCAAGCTAGGTTTTGAAAATCCCTATCTGGAACAGAACTAAAATTTCTTCATAAAAAAAGCGGGCCAAGGCCCGCTTTTTTTTATTGTTTACCCTCACCCCAACCCTCTCCCATAAGACATAGGTATCTACACATCTTTAGGTACTTAATGCAATTGTTGCGATTTCATTCAGTTCATCTATTGAATATTCCGAGAGCAGTTGAAGAGTGTTCAGTAAAATCGAAAGTCCTGCCAATATTGCAG
>NZ_JBAPXX010000011.1:0-5898 GCF_049284435.1 Acinetobacter sp.
CGGATGAATACCTGAATTCTGAACATCGCCAGATTGAGAAAATAGCCTCCGTGAACGGAGAGTAAGAATAAAAGCGCTGGTTATTTACTGGCGCTTTTTTTATAAAAATAAGTACTTGAATTGTCGACAAGCCTGATTAAAAATGGCTTAATCTTGGTCTAAATATGATCGTGTATAACTAGAATGCATAATTTTTACTCGAAAATCTGAACTTAAGTCTAATTTCTACATTTCGAAAACTTTATACACTGTCATTAAGGTATTTAGCAGAATGATATCTATTTGCAACTGAGAAAGATCAAATATGTTTATGAGGGTATTCATATTGGAAAAAATGCTCAGTATTTAGCAATGTGATAATACTATTCAGCTAGATTTTAATCGGTATACTAGAATCTCTTGTATAAAAAGTAGCAATATCAGGAAAGACAATGACTGCACGTATTCAAAAAGGCAAGTTAGCGATTGCTAAAGAACTTTACGATTTCATCGAAAATGAAGCACTACCAGGTTCTGGTTTAGACAGCGAAACATACTGGAAAAACTTTGAACAAGTCGTTGTGGATCTTAGCCCTAAAAATAAAGCACTTTTGGCTAAGCGTGATGACATTCAGGCGAAAATTGATGAATGGCACCGCAATAACACATTTGAATTACAAGCTTACAAAGCTTTCTTGACTGAAATTGGCTACTTGTTACCAGAAGTAGAAGATTTTCAAATCAGCACTGAAAATGTAGACGAAGAAATTGCAGTATTGGCAGGTCCGCAGTTGGTGGTACCGGTACGTAATGCACGTTACTGCCTGAACGCTGCAAACGCACGTTGGGGTTCTTTGTACGATGCACTTTATGGTTTCGACGTAATCTCTGAAGAAGATGGCGCGGAAAAAGGCAAAGGCTATAACCCGAAACGTGGTGAGAAAGTTGTCGTATTTGCAAAGAATTTCCTCGACGAAACTTTCCCATTGGCACAAGGTTCGCACGCAGACGCAACTCAATACGCAGTTGAAGGCAATGCACTGGTTGTTACCCTAAAAGACGGTTCAAAAACAACTGTGGCAGATGCTGCTAAATTTGTTGGCTACAATGGCGAACCTTCAGCACCGACTGAAATCGTATTTAAAAATAATGGCCTGCACGCTATTGTGCAAATCGATGCAAGCAGCCCGATTGGCCAAACTGATGCCGCTGGTGTAAAAGACGTCGTACTTGAAGCGGCGGTTACGACCATTCAGGACTTGGAAGACTCGATCGCAGCCGTTGATGCTGAAGAGAAAGTAGAAGGCTACCGTAACTGGTTAGGCCTCATGAAAGGCACTTTAGAAGAGTCAATTGAGAAAAACGGTAAAACTGTTAGCCGTAAACTGAATGAAGACCGTACTTTCAAAAATGTAGAAGGTGGTGAGACTAAAGTTCACGGCCGTTCATTGATGTTGCTGCGTAATGTTGGTCATTTAATGACAAACCCTGCGATTCTGGTAGATGGCGCAGAAATCTATGAAGGCATCATGGATGCACTGGTTACGCCATTGTTGTCTTTTGCAGACATCAAAAGTGAAAATACCATCAAGAACTCACGTCAAGGTTCAATGTATATCGTTAAACCGAAAATGCACGGTCCTGAAGAAGTGGGATTTGCCGTTGAATTGTTTGAACGTGCAGAACAGGCACTTGGCTTACCTGCAAAAACTTTAAAAATCGGGATTATGGATGAAGAACGCCGTACTTCTGTGAACTTGAAGAACTGTATTGCACAAGCCAAAGATCGTACCATTTTTATTAATACAGGTTTCATGGACCGTACCGGCGATGAAATCCATACCTTTATGGAAGCTGGTCCATTCGTTCGTAAAGGCGAAGTAAAAGGCCAAATCTGGTTCCCGGCTTATGAAAACCGTAACGTGATGATCGGTTTGCAAGCAGGTTTACGTGGTAAAGCACAAATCGGTAAAGGCATGTGGCCAAAGCCAGACATGCTGCTTGACATGTACAAAACCAAAACTGAGCATCCTGAAGCGGGTGCAAGCTGTGCGTGGGTTCCATCACCTACAGGTGCGGTGATCCACGCGATTCACTATCACCAGATTAATGTTGCAGACCGTCAGCAAGAGTTATTGTCGACTCAGCCTTTATCTCTAGATGATTTGTTGACACCGCCATTGGCGAAAGACACTAACTGGTCTGAAGAAGAAAAAACCAAAGAACTCGAAAATAACTGTCAAGGTATCCTGGGTTATGTCGTTCGTTGGGTAGATTTGGGTGTAGGTTGTTCTAAAGTGCTAGACATCAATGATGTCGGTTTAATGGAAGACCGTGCAACTCTACGTATTTCTTCACAACATGTTGCGAACTGGTTACGTCACGGTATTGTAAGTCGTGAACAGGTAGAAGAAGTGATGCAACGTATGGCGAAAATTGTAGATCAGCAAAATGCCAATGATCCATTGTATACGCCAATGTCTGCTGACTTTGCCAACAATATTGCATTCCAGGCAGCATCTGATCTGATCTTTAAAGGTGGTGAGCAGCCATCAGGTTATACCGAGCCGCTTCTACACGCAGCGCGTTTAAAGTTAAAAGGTTATACAGGTGACTAATTCTGTCTAGCTAAAAAAGCCTCTTCGGAGGCTTTTTTATTGTTTAATGGTAAGCAGTCGTTGTTCTGACTAGAAATTTTCCAGACGAACTCTTAAAGTGGGGCAAAGCATGCGAGGAAACAATAAAATGATGACGGTATATCAAAAATTAGACCAGCAGTTTATTCATGGTCAGTGGCAAGGCGGTACTTCAACCAGAACAATTAAAAATATCAATCCCTATACCCAGAGCGAAATTTTTAGCATGGCAGCTGCCAGTTCCGTCGATGTCGACAGTGCTTATACCGCAGCAGAGCAGGCTTTTCAGCAGGGTGTTTTGAATTCCACTGAAGTACGTAAAACAGTGCTACAAAATGTGATCACAATTATTCAGCAGCGTCGGGACGAAATAATTGACTGGCTCATTATTGAATCAGGAAGTACGCGCATTAAAGCCACCCTAGAAGTTGATGCTGCTCTGGGCATTATTCAGGAAAGTATGGCTTTTCCAGATCAGCTCAAAACAGAACAGCTGGAAAGTAAAGATCCGACACGTAAAAGTTTAGTTTTGCGTAAGCCGTTAGGCGTGATTGCTGTCATTAGTCCATGGAACTTTCCATTTCATTTGTCTTTACGCTCAGTTGCAACAGCAATTGCCTGTGGCAATACAGTTGTACTGAAGCCGGCCAGTGATACCCCGGTGACTGGCGGTACCTTAATCGGAAAGCTATTTGAAGAAGCAGGTTTACCTGGAGGTGCACTGAATATCGTTGCCGGTGCTGGCAGTGAAATCGGGGATTATTTTGTCGAGCATTCGGTGCCAAAAATGATTTCCTTTACCGGTTCGACTGAAGTGGGGAAAAGTGTCGGTAGCAAAGCCTTGGCCAGTTCCCGAATCAAGCGTTTGGCACTTGAACTGGGTGGCAATGCACCTTTGGTCATTCTGGATGATGCCGATCTTGATCTAGCGGTTGAACTGACGCTGATGGGGCGTTTTATGCATCAGGGACAAATTTGCATGAGTACTAACCGGGTCATTGTCGATGCATCAATCCATGATGCTTATGTAGATAAGCTCTTGGATCAGATCAAAATGATTCCGGTGGGTGATCCGAATCTTGAAGATACCGTGATTGGGCCGATCATTAACCAAAGTCAGGTTGAAAAGCATCAACAGATCATTCAAACAGGCAGCGAGCAGGGCGCACAACTGGTGTATGAAGGGGGAATTGAAGGAAATCTAGTTTATCCACATATTTTTATTGATGTCGCTGAAAATTCCGATCTGGCACAACAAGAAAGCTTCGGTCCGATTTTACCTATCCTAAAAGCCCGTGATGAAGCACATGCCTTAAATCTGGCCAATGCAACCGAGTTTGGGTTGTCCAGCGCCGTATGTACCTCAAACATCGAGCGAGGCAGCGCTTTTGCGGCACAACTGGATATTGGGATGACGCATATTAATGGGATTAGTGTTGCAGACCAGCCGAATGCACCTTTTGGTGGCGAGAAAAATTCAGGACTGGGTCGTTTTAATGGACGCTGGATTTTTGAAGAATTTACCCGCACGCATTGGCTGACGGTTCCAGGCGAATAATAGTAAATAATATAAATTACCTATAATCCATACAGGTTCACTGCAGGCGCCAAGTTATAATCTGTAAATCAAATGATTTATCTGATGAAGCATGTGCGCCAACTTTAAGCCTTTAACCTTAGAACAGTTGCATAATTTGGGATTGCCAGAAATTCCTTTTGAATATCCAGAGGAAGTCTATCCCAATTATGCTGTACCGCTTTTATTTCATTCAGCTCAAGGACTGGAATGGCGTTCCGTGAATTTTGGACTCATTCCGAAATGGGCAGAAGACAAAACTATAGGTACCAAGACCTATAATGCCAGAAATGAAACTTTACTGCAAAAGTCAACCTTTGCTGAAGCCACTGCCAAATGTCATTTTGGCGTCATTCCGGTATCGGAATTTTATGAGTCCAAATATTTTGACAATAAACCGCAGCGTTGGGGGGTAAGACGTAAAGATGGTCAGGCGACTTTTATTGCAGCTGTGTATGAGATTGCTCGGGTACAAGGGGAAATTGTACGCTCCGCCAGCATGATTACCATGGATGCAATTGACCATCCCATGATGAAGGAGTTTCATGAGCCCGGTAATATCAAACGCTCGGTTATTGTGATTCCACAGCAGCGACTGCAAGAATGGCTAATGCTAAGAAGGCATCCGGATATTCGTAGCTTTGTAAAGGGCTTTCCGGTAGAAGAGTTTGAATGTTCACATGTACCAAAAGAAAAAATCAAAAAAGTCAGTCCACAACTGAACTTTTTTGATTTTTAGAAAGCTCTGGCGAATTATTTATTATTGTAAAGTATGCGCCAATTCGCCAGCGTCTATTTAAAATAAAAAGTAGGTTCTTAACGAGCTAAATTTTTGAAAATATGACGTAAACTTTCCATGGTTTTTTCAATTTGCAAAGGCGTCAGTCCTTCAAATGACTGTTCCAGTACCACATTGGTCAGATCATTGATCTTATGAGTCATTTGCATACCTTTATCGGTCAAAAATACTCGGGTAATCCGTGCATCATCCTCACATGAATAGGTTTCAACCAGACCTTCATCTTTTAAGCGGTAGACAATTTTAGTCGTGGTCGACATTTTAGAGACAACCATCTCTGACAAATCAGAAACACTGGCATGCGGTTTGGCTTTGAGTGCAAGAAGGATGCGGCGGCGGGAATTGTCAACACCATACTTTTTCAGTGCATGATCGACATTAAGGACGTATTGAGCATGAACCTGAGTTACCCAATAATATGGAAAGTTTTCTAAATTAAATTCTTCCGTACACGGCAAAAATTTTGCATATTTTTTAGTCATGAAATGTTCCTTGTATTTATTTTTCTAGGGCCCGTTCATTTTATGAAAAAGTTTATGCATGTTTCAACCTTTATTTTAAAAATGTTAAAGCGCTAACACTTTTTAGTTTTGCTTAACACCCCAAGGAGTTGACCAGTTCTGCATGTGAGCCTTATCAGGCGGGGAGATTGTTCTTTAAAATCGGATGAAAGGCGATAATATTTTGTATAAATTTAATTCTTCATCCTATATTTAATGAGTAGAAATGTTTTTCGAGACTTTTTATTACTCTTAAGCAGCCTTTCTAAATGAATTTTTAATATAAACAATTGTATTTTAATAAATTAAGTCATTGGAAATATACAGAGCTATTGAATAGTTTTAATGACTACATTGAGTGAACGTTTGAAGCTATATTTTTAAGTGATTGTTCTTTCAATAAAAAAA
>NZ_JBAPXX010000012.1:0-1717 GCF_049284435.1 Acinetobacter sp.
GCGTCAGTTCAGAACATAGCGTTAATAAAGTATCTTCCGAAGGCCAGCTCTCTTACCTCGGCAGAATTTCATCATCAGTTTCATCCAGAGCTTTCAGTATCACCTGATCGGCATGTAAAAAAGCCCAAAATTCAATATGCCGGTGCTGATGCTTCCATTGATCGATATTTGCAAATACCTCATGTAGCGGACACAGTTGAATCTGTTTTTTTAATCTAAAGCATGGTCGATTTTGCAGGGTGATTTGGGTCAATATACCCAAGCTGCCCAATGCTACCCGTCCAGCCTGAAATATCTCAGCATTCTGCTCACGATGACATTGCAACAGCTCTCCCTCCGCTGTCAGTAATTCAAAACCTTCCACAAAAGCAGATAAACAAGGTAAATCAATACCCGCGCCATGCGTTCCGGTAGAAATGGCTCCCGCCAAACTTTGCTGATCAATATCACCCTGATTAATTAAAGCCTGATTAATCTGCGTCAGATCTTTCCCCCAAATCATATAAACGCGTCACGGCGTGCACGATGCATTGGGTTTTCTGTTGATCAAAAGCAACGACACCTTTGAACTGATCGAGATTAAGCAACACCTCATCTGTTTTGGCGAGTGGGCTAAATGAATGTCCTGCACCCACTGCACGAATGTGTGCATGGGTCTTCACCAAACTTTGTAATTCACTGATCTGACTGGGCTGACAAATCCGAGCAGCACTGGACTGGCTCCCCGACCAGTTTCGCCAGATTTTATTCGCCTGTTGTATTTTCATTATTCTTCCTTGGCTCATATTATTTTAATGGCTGAACTAGAGTAAAATACCTAAAAAATCAAACATGGGAACCCATGCGTTCAAAACATTTAAGTACGGTTAAATATTTTCATTAATATTCAATAGCTTAAAATTTATAAAAACGTACTCGACTAAAGCATAAATGCAACATTCATGATAAATACATATCTTTTCAACAGGATATGAAAATAAATATACAACGGAGTTTCCCAATGGTTAGCGCATATGATGAATTACCGCGTACCCCCGCAAATTTTGTAGCGTTGTCACCTTTACGCTATCTTGATCGTGCAGCTTATATCTATCCCAATCAGAACGCGATTATTCACGGTAAGCGCCGAATCACTTGGCGTGAGAAATACAACCGTTGTCGTCAGTTTGCCAACCAACTCCAAAAATTAGGCATCGGTAAAAATGATACCGTTTCGGTACTGCTACCTAACGTTCCTGCCATGATTGAAGCGCATTTTGCTGTGCCTATGGCAGGCGCTGTACTCAACACCTTAAATACCCGTCTGGATGCCAAAACACTCGCATTCATGCTTGAACATGCTGAAAGCAAAGTACTCTTGGTTGATCCTGAATTTACTGCGCTTGCAACTGAAGCACTTGCCTTGGTTCCACAAGATATCTATGTGATTGATGTGGCCGATGAAGAGTTTGAAGGTGAAGACAGCAGTATTGGTCAAGTTGAATATGAAGACTGGATTGCCCAAGGCGATGCAAATTTTGAATGGCATTTACCCCAAGATGAATGGGATGCCATCAGCTTAAGTTACACTTCGGGAACCACGGGCAACCCTAAAGGTGTGGTTTACCATCACCGCGGTGCCTATATTAACGCAGCCAGTAATATCATTGCTTGTGGTATGACACCACGTGCCACCTATTTATGGACACTACCCCTGTTCCACTGTAATGGCTGGTGC
>NZ_JBAPXX010000013.1:0-9163 GCF_049284435.1 Acinetobacter sp.
AACTGTGCGCCATAAGGAATTAAACCCTGTACAACGCAAGAGAAAATATCCATCAGTGCCGCAGAACGCCTTGGATCCACGCCGTATTCTTTAGCCACTTCACGTGCCATATCACCCGACAGAATAATCGCCACGGTATTATTGGCCACAAAGATATTTGAGAATACTACCAGGAAGCTGATCCCGATTTCGCCGGCACGTTGCTGACCGACTTTAAACAGACGGGTCAGGCTATAAATGCGCTCGATCAGCCAGCGTAAACCGCCTTCACGTTGCATGATTGCCGACAGGCCACCCAGAAACATTGACAATAATGCCACTTCAAACATGCCGACAAAGCCATCGTAAATTGAAGTATTCAGTTTGAGCAGATCAAATTCAGCTGTGGCAAACAGGCCAAACAAGCCGGAAAGTAGCACCCCAATGGTCAGTACAGCCAGAACGTGTAAACGACTAAAGGCTAAAATAAATACGGCGATATAAGGTAAGACTAGAAGCCAATTAAAATCCTTGTATTCCACTGCATTGCTACTACCGGTACTCAATACGTAAATCAAAATAGTGACGATTGAGGCTGGAACCGCAATCCAGACATTGACTCTGAATTTGTCACGCAGTTGTACGCCCTGACTAGTAGTTGCAGCAATGGTGGTATCCGAGATCATTGAAAGATTGTCACCGAACATGGCACCACCAACGACCGCACCAACCGCATAAACTACATTGATCTCGGTGACCTCGGCAAAACCAAAAGCGATCGGCGCACAGGCTGCAATCGTGCCCATGGAGGTACCCATCGCCGTGGCAATAAAGGCCGAGATCACAAATAACATCGGAAGAATAAATGTGGGTGGGATAACCGACAAGCCCATCTGCACGGTGGCATCCACACTGCCAATGGCGCTACTGACGCTGGCAAAAGCACCTGCCAGCATAAATACCATAAACATCAGAATTAAGTTCGGATGACTGGCACCTCTGAGGAATTCCTCAATGCCTTGGTTGAGTTTGCCGCGATACACTAATGCAGCCAAGATAATCGCAGGCAGGGCAGCCACAGGCGCTTTCACCTGATAGAACGCGAACTCGGTTCCGATCAGGGAATGATAGATCCCGCTACCCAAAAACAGGGTTAAAAATACAATAAGCGGCAGCAGTGCAATGGCGCGTGCCTGCACTGTAGCCTCAGAATCAGTCTGCATAGGAGATAAAAAAGTAAGAGAATAGGACTAGTATAAAGCAGGTTTTGCTATTTCAGAAAACTTTAAATGAATGCGCTAACATCTGCATTTTTATTAATTTTTACATAATAAAAATAAGTTTATCTAAATATTCAGGATTTTAGGTAATAGCAAAATTAGGCATCTTTGATCATTGTGAAAAAAATCAAAATAATCGTAAATAGACCCTTCCGAATTGTTTTGAAATCTTCGCGCAGGAAATGAAGTACTCGAGGTCGGTATTGCAGACTGTTCATTGGACAAAAAATAGCGTTACAATGCGATGTCTTGTATTTCTACATAGTCAATGTCTCAAGTTTGAAACACGTTAAGGAAAATACCTCTCTATGTCACGTTTAGCCACACGATTTGGACAACTTAAATCTCAACAGCGTAAAGCTTTAGTTTCTTATGTCATGGCGGGTGATCCGCATCCAGAAGTCACGGTGCCTTTGCTGCATGAGATGGTGGAAGCGGGTGTCGACGTGATTGAGCTGGGACTTCCTTTCTCAGATCCGATGGCAGATGGGCCGGTGATTGCGCTAGCTGCCGAACGTGCTCTGGCAGGTGGGACCAATACTCTGGATGCACTGCATATGGTGAAAGAATTTCGCTTGAAAGACCGCGAAACACCGGTGGTGCTGATGGGTTATCTGAATCCGGTTGAAGTAATTGGCTATGAAAAGTTTGTGGCTTATGCCTATGAATGTGGAGTAGACGGTGTGCTGCTAGTGGACTTGCCACCAGAAGAAGCACAAAGTCTGGGTGAAGTACTGGAAAAATATGACATGGATCAGATTTTCCTGCTGGCACCAACTTCAACCGATGCACGTATTCAACATGTAGCAAAACAGGCCAGCGGCTTTATTTACTATGTGTCACTGAAAGGCGTGACGGGTGCAGCAACTTTAGATGTTTCTGAAGCCGCTGCACGCATTCAAAAGATTAAAGCTGTGACTGATGTTCCTGTAGGCGTAGGTTTCGGTATCAGTGATGCTGCATCTGCGAAAGCGATGGGTGTTGCTGCCGATGCAGTTATTGTGGGTAGTGCGTTTGTAAAGCAGTTTGCAACGCTCGAACCAGAACAAGCCGTTATTGCGACGGTGAATAAAGTCAAGGAGCTTCGAGCAGCGCTCGATGAGTTAGTATGAGTCAACAACTGAAATCAGGCAAAATTCTGAGCCCATCGACCCCATGGACGGAGCGTACTGTTCCGGGCATTCAGGTACCCGATGAGCAAACAGCGTATAAAGCGACATTTACCGAGCCTACGATTGAGTGTCCTGAATGTCATGCATTGGTGACCCGTACTGCCATGTCATTCAATGCCTATGTATGTCCGCAATGTGATGAACATTTGCGCATGAAAGCCCGTGAGCGTCTGAACTGGTTCTTTGATCAGGTACAAACAGAATTGGGTCAGGAGTTTGTAGCCAAAGATCCACTGAAATTTGTCGATAGCAAAGCCTATCCAGACCGTATGGCTGAAGCGCAAAAGAAAACCGGTGAAACTGAAGCACTGGTGGTGATTCAAGGTTTGCTGAAAGGCGTACCGATGATTGCCTGTGCGTTTGAATTCGATTTCATGGGCGGTTCTATGGGTACTGTGGTCGGTGACCGCTTTGTTCAGGCGGCAGAACGTGCAATTGAAGCCCGTCAGCCTTTGATCTGCTTTGCTGCTTCGGGTGGTGCACGTATGCAGGAAGGCATGTTGTCCCTGATGCAAATGGCGCGTACTTCGGCTGCGATCCAGCGTTTAAAAGAAGCGGGTCTGCCTTATCTGGTGGTACTGACTCATCCGGTATACGGTGGTGTGACTGCCTCATTGGCGATGCTAGGTGATGTACATCTTGCAGAACCGAAAGCCATGATTGGCTTTGCCGGTAAACGTGTAATCGAACAGACCGTACGTGAAAAACTGGAAGAGCCGTTCCAGCGCGCGGAATATTTGCTTGATCATGGGGTAATCGATCAGATTGTTCACCGTCATGCATTACGTGATACAGTTTATCGTATCGTTACGAAGTTGATGAATTTGCATTGAACACAGCACCCTTAGCAACAGATTCTTTAAACACATGGCTCGATTATTGGAGCCATGTTCACGTTACGGGTATTGATTTAGGTCTGGAACGTGTCATTCCTGTGGCTGAAAAGCTGGGAGTAACATGTCCGGCAGCCAAAGTGCTGACGGTTGCAGGAACCAATGGTAAGGGTTCGACCACCACTACACTGGCCGCGATTCTGAATGCGCAAGGCTTCAAGGTCGGGCTATATCAGTCTCCACACGTGTACCGTTTCAATGAACGCGTGAAATTACGCGGCACTGAAGTGGAAGATCAGTTGCTGATTGATGCTTTTGTTCAGGTTGATCAGGCTCGTCGCGAATGCGGTTTGAGCCTGTCTTTCTTTGAAGCCACCACACTGGCCGCCTTTGTGATTTTTAAAGATCAGTGCTGTGATGTCTGGGTGCTGGAAGTCGGTTTGGGTGGTCGTCTGGATGTGGTCAATGTGGTCAATCCGGATGTTGCGGTGATTACCAATATTGGTCTGGATCATACCGACTGGCTTGGTGACACCATCGAGAAAATTGCTTTTGAAAAGGCCGGAATTATTCGCCCGGATATTCCAGTGATCTTTGGTGGGCAGCAACAGATCCCGCAAGCGATTCTGGATAAAGCCCAAGAATGCAATGCACCTTTGTATGCAATCAACCGTGATTATTTCTATGAAGCCTTTGAAGATGGGCAAAGCTGGGCATTTGCTTCTTCAGGTACGACCTTAAAGCTCCCAACAGGTTCACTGGCGTTAGATAATATTTCTACCGCTGTGGCTACCATTCTGCTGAGCGGATTAAACGTCAGTCAGCAGGCGATTGCACAAGGGATTCAAACGGCAAAATTGCCGGGACGTTTTGAAGTTCGTCAAATTCAGAATAAAACCGTGATTTTTGATGCAGGACATAACCCGCATGGGGTGGAATTTCTGCTAAAACAATTACGAGATTATTTAAATTACAATCAAAAATATAATGAAGTCATTTGTGTATTTTCAATGCTGGTAGATAAAGATATAAATTCTGTCGTCAAGTTATTGAAAGACACGGTTCAATTGTGGAAAATTGCACCATTATCCGTCCCACGTGCGGCAGAAGTCACAGTTTTGGCTGATGCTTTAAGCGGTGAGGCGGTAGAACAATTTGACAATGTAAAATTAGCTTTTAAATCAGCACTGGATCAAACAGATAATAATCAGCTGATTTTGGTATGTGGATCATTTCATACCTTAGAAGCGGTATGGGAGTATTTGGAAGAATGTCAATGAATAACAAACAGCGCTGGATGGGCGGTGTTGTTTTACTCGGTGGTGGTGTTTTATTGGCAGCATTACTCCTGAAAGGCCAAGATGAAATCAATCAGGACCGTCAGCAAAATCCGGCACAGGCTGCGGAAGTTGAAAATAAAGAGACAGGCAATCATTCGCTCGGTTCTTTGACGGTCGATGTGGAAACAGAAAAGCGTTTACTTGAACAGCAACGTCGTGATCGGGAAAAAGCTGTTGCAGAACAGGAGGCGCGTGCAGCCGAATTTTTAGCGATGCAACAGCAGGCTGAAGCAGATGCTGCGCGTAAAGCAGCTGAAGAATACGCTGCCCTAAATGCACATCGCTTGGGACAACAAAGTTCGGATAATATTCCACCAGAACTGGTTGAAGATGAACAGGCCAAGCAGAAACGTCTGGCTGAAGAAAAAGCGGTGCAAGAAAAAAAGTTAGCCCAGCAGCAGCTGGACCAACAAAAAGCCAATAGTTCTACTGATGCAGCCAAGAAAGAAGCAGAGCGTAAAGCTGCTGAAAGCAAAGCCGCTGAAGAAAAACGCAAGTTAGAGCAACAGCAAAAAGCCGAAGCAGAACGTAAGGCGGCTGAAGCTAAACGTAAAGCTGAGGAAGAGCGTAAAGCAGCTGAAAAGAAAGAAGCTGAACGTAAAGCTGCAGAGGAAAAACGTAAAGCTGACGAAAAGCGTAAAGCCGAAGAAGCCAAGAAGAAAGCAGAAGCTGAACAGGCACGTAAGTTACTGGAAGGTGAAGAGGACAAGCAATGGATGGTGCAGGTGGCACTGGCAGCGAATGAAGCCAATGCAGATGCTGTAGCAGCCAAACTGCGTGCAAAAGGTTATAAAGTGACCAAAAGCTCAACTTCTAAAGGTGTACGTATCATGGTGGGTCCGTCTAAAGACCGTGAGACTGCGGATGCACTCCGTAAGAAAATTGTGTCTGATGCCAGCCTTAATATGAAATCAGCTTGGGTGAACGATTGGGTGCCGCTGGATAAGCGTTAATTCTTTACATTAACCAAAGTTTCTGTAGATGGATTCGTGAGTTGCTCGCGAAGCCATTTTACATTTTCAGGGGTGAATAGATTTTCAATATTGCGCCAAATGGCATGAAAGCCATAACCGCCATGTTTCATTTCCTGTAGTGCCTGCTCAATTGGCCAATGTTCAAAAATAATCCGGTACATGGCGACACTTGCACCGGTTCGGTCTGAACCGTGATAACAATGCAGGAGCACCTTTTGATGATTTTGTTGTGCTTGCTTAATCAGTAGCATAACTTTCAATAAATCTTCCCGATCAATTGCCCAGGTATGTATGGGTACATGATGCAGCTGAAAGTTTTCATTGCTCAAAACAAAGCTGTCTTTATCCCGTGAACGTAAATTAATAACCACATCGATTTGATGCTGCTTTAATAAAGGAATGAGTTCAGTTGAAGGCTGCTCACTACGATAGACAAAATTGCTGATTTGATGAAAATTATGATCCTGATGAATGGGCTGTCCCCAATGCTGAGGACGTTGCTGCTCAGGCAGAGTGGGTGTAGTCATACAACCTGTCAGGAGGCAGCTCATCAGGATTGGAAATATGCAGATTTTCATACAGAGCATAGATGTGGTTTTTGTTATTTCAAGTTTAAAGTGGATATGAGATTTTGAATATAAAAAAGCCTATCCAAAGATAGGCTGTATCAACAAATCGAATTCGTGGCACGTCAATATCGTATTCGATAAAGCATAAAATCTGGAAAATAGAATTTCTCTTATTCTTTAATTCGCTTGTCTTACGAACCCCTACAGCAAAGCTTTATTTATAACTACGCGCTTCGCTTGCCTTGAGAACAACTAAAGCAGTGCTTTAATTATTACTCGAAGCATAGCTTCTCGTCTTCTTGCGGAATATATTCCTCAGGACGGAGCAGTGCTCTGCTTATCCTTGCTCAGGATGTGGCGTTAAGCGCAGGTAAGGCGTGACCGCGGTATAACCTTTTGGAAACCGTTGCTTGATATCTTCCTCATCTTTCAGTGAAGGGACAATCACCACATCATCGCCATGCTGCCAGTTTGCTGGCGTGGCTACTTTATGGCTATCGGTGAGTTGCAGGGAGTCTACGACACGCAAGATTTCATGGAAATTACGACCGGTCGATGCAGGGTAAGTAATAATCAAACGGACTCTTTTGTTGGGATCGATGACCACTAAAGAACGAACCGTTAGAGTTTCGCTGGCATTCGGATGAATAAAGTCATACAGCTCGGAAACTTTGCGATCCTGATCGGCAATAATCGGGAAATTCACCGTGGTGTTCTGGGTTTCATTGATATCTTTAATCCAGCCATGATGCGACTCCACATCATCGACCGACAAGGCAATGGCTTTAACACCACGTTTTGCAAACTCATCTTTAAGTTTTGCGGTATAGCCAAGCTCAGTGGTACATACCGGTGTATAGTCGGCCGGGTGTGAAAATAAAATTCCCCAGCTATCACCCAGAAAATCATAAAAATTAATCAGGCCTTCACTGGATTGCTGTTCAAAATTCGGTGCGGTATCGCCTAGACGTAAACTCATCTTTTTAGCCTCAATTGGTCTTTTAATGTCAAGATACGATTTAATATGAATCAATTTTTTTATGATTAAAAATAGTGTTTTTTGCTTTCTTTATGAGTAAATTGCATAAGTGGGATATCCATCTATCCAGAAGCGCAAAAATCAGTCACTTAATTGACTATGTTGCACAGGGAAAATTTGCTACATTACTTTGCCTTAGATCTTAGGGCTAGAACCAAGGATCAGATTTTTTTAGCGGTTTTACAGCAAAACCCTTGTAGTTCAAATTTCTAGCACCATAATAACGACTAAGAACATATTCATTTGACAAGCAAGATTTAGAGAGTCTATTCATGTTGGCAAGTCTGATCGGAGGAATCTTCGGTACCAAAAATGAGCGCGAACTCAAACGCATGCGTAAAATCGTAGACAAGATTAATGTGCTCGAGCCGACGATATCTACCCTTAGCGATGCAGACTTATCTGCAAAAACTGAAGAATTCAAACAACGATATAATAAGGGTGAAACCCTCGATAAATTACTGCCTGAAGCATTTGCAGTCTGTCGTGAAGCCGCGAAGCGGGTGATGGGCATGCGTCATTATGACGTGCAGCTAATCGGTGGTATTACCTTGCATGAAGGTAAAATCGCAGAAATGCGTACTGGTGAAGGTAAAACCCTGATGGGTACTTTGGCCTGTTATCTGAATGCCATCAGTGGTCAGGGTGTGCATGTCATTACCGTAAACGATTACCTGGCGCAACGTGATGCCGAGTTAAACCGTCCATTATTCGAATTTTTGGGTCTAAGCATCGGCATTATTTATTCCATGCAAAATCCGATGGAAAAAGCCGAAGCTTATCGTGCCGATATTACTTACGGTACCAATAACGAATTTGGCTTTGACTACCTGCGTGACAACATGGTGTTCTCGCTGGCTGAGAAAAAGCAGCGTGGTTTGACCTATGCCATTATCGATGAGGTCGATTCGATCCTGATTGATGAAGCACGTACCCCACTGATTATTTCTGGTCAAAGTGAAGATTCTTCACAGCTTTATGCAGCCATCAACAATATTCCACCAAAATTACAGGCACAGAAAGAAGAGAAAGTGCCGGATGGCGGTCACTTTTGGATTGATGAAAAACAGCGTTCAGTTGAAATTACTGAAGTGGGTTTTGAAACCATTGAAAGTGAACTGATTGAGATGGGCTTGCTGGCTGAAGGCGAGAGCTTGTATTCAGCATCGAACCTGAATCTGTTGCATCATGTTACTGCAGCGATCCGTGCGCATTATCTCTATCAACGCAATGTCCAATACATCATCAACGATGGTGAAGTGATTATTGTCGATGAAAATACCGGTCGTACCATGCCGGGACGTCGTTGGTCTGAAGGTTTGCATCAAGCCGTAGAAGCCAAAGAAGGTCTGGAAATTCAGCCGGAAAACCAGACTCTGGCAACCACAACCTTCCAGAACTATTTCCGTCTGTATAAAAAATTATCTGGTATGACCGGTACTGCTGATACTGAAGCAGCGGAAATGAAAGAAATTTATGGTCTGGATGTGGTGCTGATTCCGACCCACCGTCCAATGATTCGTCAAGACCATAACGATTTAATTTACTTAAATCGTGAAGGGAAATATAACGCGATTATTCAAGAAATTCAGCGTGTGCATGAAGCTGGTGTTGCACCAATTCTGATTGGTACAGCCACCATTGAAGCTTCTGAGATTCTGTCGGATAAGCTAAAAGCGGCAGGGATCCAGCATGAAGTACTGAATGCCAAACAGCACGAACGTGAAGCCGATATTATTGCGCAGGCTGGTGCACCACGTGCAGTGACGATTGCCACCAATATGGCTGGTCGTGGTACCGATATCCTGTTGGGTGGTAACTGGAAAGCATTGCTGGCTAAAATTGAAAACCCAACCGCTGAAGATGAAACCCGTCTGAAAGCGGAATGGGATGCCAGTCACCAATCGGTGCTGGATTCGGGTGGTTTGCATATTATCGGTTCTGAACGTCATGAATCGCGCCGTATTGATAACCAGT
>NZ_JBAPXX010000014.1:0-8672 GCF_049284435.1 Acinetobacter sp.
GCATTTATTGGTATTACTGCGACAAGTCTTGTCACTTAGCCAATTTTGCGTATTTAAAATTAATCACATCATTATTTAAAAGTTGCTGAGTGAAGTCATAAGGACTTATAAAGCTGTTCTGATTTGCTTCCAGGTAGTCACTCCACCAATTAAGCATAGCTTTCCGTTCTTCCATGTATTCAGCTTGATGAGTGTAAGCTAAACGTACTTGGTCACGTTCTTGGTGACTCATTTGCTTCTCTACGGCTTCTTTTTGAAAGAGAGTACTTTGCACGAGGGCAGAACAAGCCATTCCCCTAAAGCCATGCCCGCATATCTCATTATCAGTGTCATAGCCTAAACGGCGCAAAGTATTATTGATTGTAGTTTCACTGATAAACCCTTGAGGGTCGCCATTCTTAGGAAAGACATTTTTAGTCATATGGCTATAGATATGAATCTCGTTAAGAATGGAAATGACTTGAGGTGATAAAGGTATCAGGTGCTCAGTTTTCATTTTAGCCCCACGATTAGAAAACTTCTGCCCTTCTATTAATTCACGCTCTGGTGGTATCGTCCATATCCCCTTTTTAAGGTCGAACTCAGTCCAACGAGCAAAACGTACCTCACTGGAACGCGCAAAGGTATGCAATGTGAACGCCGTACATAATCTTGTTAATGGATAGCCAGTATCACTGTTTAACCTCTGTAGTAGCTCAGGGAGTCGTTCAAGTGGTAATTGCGGATAGTGCTTCGCCTTATTGGTCTTAACGAATACGTCCTTTAAGAAATAAGATGGGTTTTCTTCTAATAAACCTCTTGAGATTGCATAAGCAAAAATGGCACTAAATCTCTGTCTTGTTTTCTTAAGTACCTCTGTAAATCCTTTTTCCTCAATTGACCGTAAAACCATAACCAAATCTTTAGGCTTCACTTCATCAATAGACTTATCTCCAATCAAGGGGAATACATACTCTTCTAAATTTCTTAACGCTTTGTTTGCTGTATCGGGTATCCATCTGCCTGTATTGCTGTATTCCTTATGCCAGTCCCGGGCTATGGCTTCAAAACTAAATGAATTGTTCTTTTTATACTTTTGGATTTCTTCATATTCGATTGGATCTGTACCTTGTGCTAGTAGCTGCTCATAACTACGGCGCTTATCCCTTGCTGCCTTTAGGCTTAATGCGGGGAAATTACCTAAAGTCATTAATCCATCTTTGCCATTAGCTTTTTTATATTTATATCGCCATACCTTAGTGCCACTTTTTCGTACAAACAAAATTAAGCCCTGCCCATCGTATAAAGAATAGTCTTTATCTTGTAGCTTGGCGCTTGTGCATTTGGAATCTGAGAGCGGTGTTATGTGCTTGGCCATAGTCGGAATAAGGATACAAAAGAAGATAGAATCAAATATATCCTCATATATATCCTTATAACTTGCAACTATATCCTTATTTATTTTGTTATGTTCTGCTGTGTTTTTATTATAAAACCTTATATTTAAAGGCTTTCAGAATATATTTTTGTATATTCTGCTATTGATTTGGTGCGCTCAGCGGGACTCGAACCCACGCCACAGGCTTCGGAGACCTGTACTCTATCCAGTTGAGCTATGAGCGCATCTTTTTTGGATCGCGCACATCATAACAAAAAAAAGCATAAGGTAAAGCAACTATCTCTAACTTCATCATTTTTATGCTTAGACTTTATACAATGTTCCAAAACAGCAACACAGAATTGCATGTGAATCACTTGGCTTATTTTGCGAGATCACTCACAATATCTCAACTTTTCACCATTTGAGATATTCATGACTGATGCACTGATCTTAAGGGATTTGTCGAAGACCTATCGCAATGGCTTTCAGGCATTGAAAGGAATTAACTTAAATGTACCAGAAGGTGAATTTTATGCGCTACTGGGGCCTAATGGCGCAGGAAAATCTACCACCATCGGTATTATCAGTTCATTAACAAAAAAAACCTCCGGTACAGTCGAGATTTTTGGTCATAACCTGGATACTCACCCTTCTCAGGCCAAACAATGCCTAGGCGTGGTGCCTCAGGAATTCAACTTTGCCCAGTTTGAAAAAACCTTTGATATTTTGGTGACTCAGGCAGGCTATTACGGCATTCCTAAAAAAATTGCACAGCAACGGGCGGAGCTTTATCTGACCAAACTGGGTTTATGGGAAAAGCGTTCCACTCAGGCCCGCATGTTATCGGGTGGGATGAAACGTCGCCTGATGATCGCGCGTGCCATGATGCACGAACCGAAACTGCTGATTCTGGATGAACCGACGGCAGGTGTTGATATCGAGTTGCGTCGTTCGATGTGGGAATTTTTGAACGAGATGAATGAAAAAGGCACCTCCATCATTCTGACCACGCATTATCTAGAAGAAGCAGAAATGCTGTGTCGCCGCATCGCGATTATTGATCGCGGTGTGATTAAAGAAGACACCACCATGAAAAACTTCTTGAGTCAGCTCAATGAAGAATCGTTTATTTTTGATCTGGCCGAACCGATTGAACCTTTGCATCTGGATATCATCGGCGTGCGATTTAACCTGATCGATCCGATGACTTTAGAAATCACCATGGACAAGGCACACACCATGAATGATCTATTCCAGTTACTGGAATCACAGAATATTCAGGTACGCAGTATGCGGAATAAATCCAACCGTCTGGAAGAACTTTTTGTGAAAATGGTCGAGAAAAATCTGGATGGAGCTGCGCAATGAACATTAATCAACTCAGCGTAGCTTTATATACCATTATCTATAAAGAAGTGCGTCGATTTATGCGCATCTGGCCGCAGACCCTGTTGCCACCTGCAATTACCATGAGCCTGTATTTCGTGATCTTCGGTAATCTGGTCGGCTCACGCATTGGAGAAATGGGCGGCTATAGTTATATGGAGTTCATTGTGCCCGGTCTGATTATGATGGCCGTGATCACTAACAGCTATGCCAACGTCTCGTCTAGTTTCTTCAGCTCAAAATTCCAGAAAAGTATTGAAGAACTGATCATGAGTCCGGTACCGATGCATGCCATTTTATGGGGTCATGTATTGGGCGGTGTGATTCGTGGGATACTGGTTGCGATCATTGTCAGTGCCGTGAGCTTATTCTTTGCCGATTTATACATCACCAACTGGTTCGTAACTATATATACAGTCTTGATTACTTCCCTGCTGTTTTCTTTGGGTGGTTTTATCAATGCCGTTTATGCCAAATCTTTCGATGATATCTCGATCATCCCGACTTTTGTTTTAACACCACTGACCTATTTAGGTGGTGTGTTTTATGCTATTTCGAGCTTAAGTCCGTTCTGGCAAAATTTATCCTTGATTAATCCTGTCGTGTACATGGTCAATGCCTTCCGCTATGGTATTTTAGGACATAGCGATGTAAATGTCGCCATTTCACTGACAGTGATTACCTTATGTTGTGCCGTGCTGTATGCAGTGGCCTATCATTTACTCTCCCGTGGTTCAGGAATGCGTGAATAATGAGTGTAGAACAATCTCTCCTTGGTAAAGACACCAATTACCCGACAGAATATCAGCCCGATGTTCTGTTTCCGATTTCGCGCGCGCCTGCCCGTGAACAATACGCACATGTCGAAGCGATTCAGCAAGGTGCAGACTGGTGGCATGTGTTTGAAATTTCCTGGTTAAATTCAGCCGGTGTGCCGCAAGTGGCTATTGGCCGCATTAGCTTGCCAGCGTCTTCGCCAAATCTGATTGAATCCAAATCCTTGAAGCTGTATTTCAATAGTCTGAACTTTGCCAAGTTTGCATCTAAAGAGGCCTTTATCGCGACGGTCGAAAAAGATTTATCTGCTGCGGCTGAAGCTGAAGTTAAACTGCAATTGTTTCAGGTCGATGAATTAGAGATCAGCAAGCCGGAAGGTATCTGTATTGATGAGCTAATACCTGAGCGTCTGGAAAATCATCCAGATGCCAGTTTATTGGCTTTGGATTCGGATGATGCAGCAGAAGGCGAAATCCAGCTGTATTCACATTTACTCAGAAGTAACTGCCCAGTCACTGGCCAGCCGGACTGGGGAACAGTTTTTATACGTTATCAGGGTAAAAAACCTTGTTATAAGAGTATTTTAGCTTATATTATTTCCTACCGTCAGCATAATGGTTTCCACGAACAATGTGTGGAGCAGATATTTGCCGATATCTGGCAACAGCTAAAGCCTGAAAAGCTGATGGTCTACGCAACCTATACACGCCGCGGTGGATTGGATATCAACCCTTGCCGTGTATCGGATTTAACATGGATGCCTCGCCCTATTCGTTTAGCGCGACAATAAAAAACATTGAGGTTTAACAATGCCATTTTTTGGGTTTATTCCTTCTGCAGAGCTTTTAAATACAATTCAGACTGCACAAAAAAACAAAAATTCAAGTGAGCCGCTTTACCCATTGCGTGATAAAACCGCATTGATGATTAATGATGAAATTATTGATGCGATTCTCACCGAGCTGGTGCGTCGCTTTCCTGCCAGCGATAAACGCGATACTGCGGAAAAACTCGCCGGCTATATCAAGTCGACTGTTGCGGTTTTGCTGAAGCAGCTTCTGAGTAAAGCACCAAATGATGTGGTCAGAGAGTCGATTGCATTCTCTGAGCGCAGTCTGTTTAAAGATCCTGAAGGACATTTCCGCATTGGTGAGTCACTGGATGCCAATCTGGTGACGAATTTAAAACATCATTATGCAGAACTTAAAGCCGGTCAGAGTATCGATAAACAAGCGTTCAGTAACTTGTACAAGCAATTTGGTGAAGCGACAGTCCGACATTTTATGGTCGACTTTAATAAAACCCTGGATCTTGGCATGATCAAACGCAAGGCAGCAGATATTGGCGCATCTGCAGTGATCAAGGCCATCAATATGGCAGCAGATAAAATCATTCTGAATTTGAATAAAGATGAGCTGCGCGCCATGGCTGAATATCACGATACTTTGTTCTATACAGAATAGTTTTGCATAGCATGATCTCAAGATTTTCTGTAAATCTTGAGGAATTAGCCTGACTGAAGTCAGGCTTTTTTATGATCAGTGAAATAGCTTGTTACAGATAAGCGGCTCTATAAGACAGACTGCCGTAAAAATAGCCAATCCATCGCTATTTTTGTATAAGCGGCTAGGTCTCTTATTCATCCGAATGTTATCTTTAATCTGGCACTTTAAGCCTCACGATTGAAAAAATTTTATCAATCTTTTTCATGGCATGATTCAAATGACATCGCCAGCAACTCATCAAAAAACTGGAAATCGTAGCAAGATGTTGAAATCGGATTTTTATAAAAAATTGAAGCAGCTTTCAATCGTACTTACCGCATTCGGTCTCAGCAGTTTGAGTCTGGCCAACGATTTCCAATATCACCCCTCTTATGCCAGTTTTAAGCAAAATGCCATGCAGAGCTATGGGCTGAGTGCCCAGCAAGTAGATTCCGCAATGAGTGGGACGCGTAACCTGCCCAATATCATCAATATTATGAATCGCCCAGGTGAAAGTAAGCTTTGGTATTCGTATAAGACTAACTTCCTGGCTGAATCTACCATTCAGCGCGGCGTACGCTTTAAACAGCAATATGCAGAAACGCTTAACCGTGCTGAACAGCAGTTTGGTGTACCACAATCGATCATTCTAGGCATTTTAGGTGTAGAAACCGGTTTTGGCAGCAACAAGGGCTCTTTTGTCACTCGTGATGCTCTGGCAACCTTAGGTTTTGGCTATGAACGTCGTGCCCAGTATTTTCAGGATGAACTGGCTGCTTTAATTGCCTGGTCATATAGAGATGGTGTTGCCACCTCTTCTGTGGTGGGTTCTTATGCCGGCGCTGTTGGCTATCCGCAATTTATGCCAAGCAACATTCCCAAATTCGGCGTGGACTACGATGGCAATGGTCATATTGACCTGCGTAATTCAGCGGTAGATGCGATTGGCTCGATTGCCAACTATCTGGCACAGCATGGCTGGCAGCGTGATCAGCCAATTGCCTTTCCGGCACGTTATACCGGTTCAAATCCAGATGCAGTGATTGCCAAGGATCTGACTCAACCTACCCCCTATGGTGTGTTAAAAACGCAAGGCATCAGCCCAATGAATCCAATCGTAAAAATTGACGATCTGGATTTGGTCAATGTAATTCAATTACAAGAGAATTATGGCTCAATTTACTACATCACTTATCCAAATTTTCAAGTGATTACCACTTATAATCGCAGCCGTATGTATGCCACTGCTTTGTGGTTATTAGGTACCGAAATTACCAGCCGTTAACACTAAAGATTAACACAAAATATGTAAGTCAACATTTTTATGGGTTAATTTGTGCGTATTTTAAGCAATTTTAATATTATGTTACAATATTGATTATTTTTTGGTCAATCATTGTTTATTTTGCGTTCTTTTTTTAACTATTTTAATTAAACACTAGACAGTGTATTGCTGGCATGAATATTATCCATTTCGTTAAATGTAGTTGCATAAGTTAAATATCAGGCATGTTTACATGGTTTTTCAGCCATTTATGAACAACCAATAGATATGCTGTTAGGAGTTGATTCGATGCATTCTTCAATTTTGAAGTCTTTTATGGCCATTGCCACGATCGTCACGCTGACGCAATCGCAGGCAGATATGGTTCCGTCATCTTCATTCACCAATGAAAATGACAATTCGCGTCTTGCAACGCGAGTATTAAATAAAGAAGCTCAAAGCTTCAATTCAAATTTCACAAACTTGAACAGCCTTTCAATCACTGAGCGTTCTGGCGATAAAGTTCGCCGTGAAACCATTGCAGCGAAAATTGAACTTCCTGCAGAAGAGCCTTCAGTGATTGAAAAACTGAATACAGTGGCTTCTAATACTGTACGTAAATTCAGTCAGACAGGTACAGCGTCTTGGTATGGTCGTCAATTCCACGGCCGTAAAACTGCAAGCGGTGAAACCTTTGATATGAACGCAATGACGGCTGCTCATCGTAGCCTGCCATTGAACTGCTATATTCGCGTAACCAACCGTAATAACGGCAAGAGCGTGGTGGTTAAAGTGAATGACCGCGGTCCTTTCCATGGCAACCGTGTTGTTGATTTATCTTACGGTGCCGCAAAACAGTTGGGTATTACCAGTGCAGGTGTTGGCAATGTCAGCATCGAACGTGTCGCTGGTCCAAATTCTTAAGATTTGACCTGCAACACATTTAACAAAAGCCACAGCAATGTGGCTTTTTTTATTGCGTTCATTTTCCAGAAGAATATAAATGCCCCTGCTCAATCCTATTTTTAAAGTGAGTTCAGAAAAATTTTGGCATACTTATCTTGCCTGATAAAATTCACTCGCTTTTATGATTAACTTTTGACCACATCTGGATTCTGCTTTATATTTCCAGATAAGCAAAACGTATTCATGGAATGGAGCGAAGAATGAAAACAATATCTGAATGGTTTGATGAATATAGTGACAGCCATCAAAATAAAACCAACAAGCTGATTCACTGGGTCTGCGTACCAACCATCTATTTTTCGATTATTGGCATTCTGGCGCATTTCAGCGCTTTGCTGACTACCCTGCTACTGGTTTTGGCTTTTATCTTCTATGCACGCCTTGATCTTGTTTTGGCAGTAGCGATGGCTGCATTAACCTTGATGATGGCTTGGCTAATCTGGATTCTGCCAGTCGGTACCGGGTTCTTTATCGCCCTGTTCGTTTTTGCTTGGATTGGCCAGTTTTATGGCCATAAAGTGGAAGGGAAAAAGCCTTCCTTCTTCAAAGACCTCCAATTCCTCCTGATTGGCCCAATTTGGTGCATGGATGCCTATTTAGGTAAAATCCTACCGAACTGGAAATCACGCCATAACAGCGCAATTATGAGCGTTTAAACGCTATATTCGATTTATCCAATTGGAAGAACCTTATTGATAGGTTCTTCCTTGATGTTTTAACCAACCATCCACATGTTTTCGCGCAGGGTCATGATGCGTCCAATGAATCACCCCGCCCTTGTCACTGTATTCATATTCTCCATAAAACTCGACCTGATCCTGTTTTTGAATGTTCTGAATACGCGGCGCTAGATCGATATTATGCGCAACCAGTACAGTTTGACCATTTTGTAATTCAAAGATGAACTTTTGATGGCGCGATCCTTCATGATCATCTGGCAAAACGGCAATCACCAGTCCGCTTGAACGGACCTGTAGATCACTGTGACGCTGTTGAAACGCCCCTGCAATTCGGTCCAGATCATCAGTGGCTTGAGAAGGTACTAAGTTAGGCTCTGAATGAAGTATTTCAGTTGTGGTATTAGATACGGATGGAACAAGTGGCTGGGACTGCTGTAGATCCAGGCCCAGATAAGCAGCAATCAAGAGCGCAATGACTGCACCGATGCCCAGATTGGTTTTATTTGGCATTTTTATAACTTTTTTATTAAATGATAAATACATGATCTGAGCTCTATCACTAGACCCAAATCCTGTCCTTGAATTACTGATGAAGAATAGATCAGCATAAAAAAGCCCCATCAATCAGATAGGGCTTTTTCTAATTCCTCAGGAATTATTTTGCAGCAGCTTGAGCAGCAGCAACTTCTTCAGCGAAGCTCATTTCTGCTTTTTTCTCAATGCCTTCACCAACTTCGAAACGAACGAAGTTTGCA
>NZ_JBAPXX010000015.1:0-1733 GCF_049284435.1 Acinetobacter sp.
ACAAACAACCGTCGACACCTGTAATTGTATAGCGTATGCGCCTTTCAGCCAGTTGCCCCAGACCAGCGGTCTTGTGGGACATTCTAACTTTCGTTAAATAACCATCTCATTTCATATCTTAAAAAACATGAAATCTGCTGCTATAAAAAAGCTGTACGCTGGATCATGTTGCTATAAATCAGATTTTTATCTCCTCCTGCTTATGCTGTTCTACCGATATAAAACTTCTGCCACAATCGTTATTTTTCTCGCATTCCAACGCGTAAAAGTACAGGAAATGTTACATCTAAATTTTCAGGCATAGCTTGTAAAGCATTTGAAATGAGTTGAAGCGGGTCAGGATCATTTTTGTCTTGATAATGCTTGATCGCTGACCATGTTTTTAAATAGCTCAACAGTTGCTGTGGCGACCATTGATATTGCAAATGCATCTCGGGTACAGCATGCTTGTGAAAAGGAAACGGAATGGTTTGATACCACTCATCAATATAACGGCGCTCCCTGTCCCAATAGTCGTTTAAAGTATCAAAGTACAGTTGTTGAACCAAACTGTTAATCGCAGCATCCTGCACCTCAATCAGGCCATAGCCAATGACCGCCAGCACCCCTTGAGGTTTAAGCACCCGTTTGACTTCTTTATAAAATGCCTCAAAGTCAAACCAGTGAATCGCTTGTGCCACCGTAACCAGATCAATGGATTGTGCAGGAATACTGGTCTACTCGGCTGCTTGCACCTGATAGCTGACATTTTCAAAATAAGGCGCTTGCTGCAACTGTGCTTCACTGATATCAGTTGCGACCACATGATCGAAATACGGGGCTAATAATTGGGTGAATTGTCCAGACCCTGCCCCACAGTCCCATGCAAACGCTCGTCCCGGAACATGCTTTAAAATTTCTTTCACAATTTGGATGGAATAATTTGGGCGGGCTTGTTTATAGCGAAGACTATGATCAGAAAACAGGTCTTTCATTTAATGATTCTCGAAATATTCATTAATTTAATCAATCACCTGATCAATTTTAAAACTGGTTTGGGCAATCGGATTGAGCTGATCATTCAACTGATAATATTTAACATCGTAACTACCAACTTTCCATCCATTGACTGGATTAAAGCTGACCCAGTTTTGTTCCCTATTACTACTTACCCGCTGTGGCATAAAAAATAACACTTCCCCTGTGGACGGGTTACTCCAGCGTACAAAAACCTGTTCGTTATTGGGTACTTTCCCCAAAGTATCAAAATGCGCAAATAGTTGCTGTCCGGCATAAATCTGCCTCGGCAACACCCCACCCGCTGAATATTGTTGCTGAGTCGTCACTGTAGCTTTTCCTACCAAGACTTCATTCGGATCATTTTTTGCATCAACAAATTCACTGACCAGTCGTTTGGCAAATACATGCTTATTTTGAATATTGGATAAATCATAGCCAGGAAAGGATTGTTCCAGATATTTATTGACCTGTGCAGTAGTCGCGCTATCTATGACTGAATTAACCTGCGCTTTCTGATTTTTTAGCTGCTGTTGTAATGCAAGGCCATCTTCAGGCTGAGCCTGCGCTTTTTGCTGGATACGCTGAATAAAATTTTCCACAGCAATATCCTGATGGGGTTCAGGAACAGGCGATACAGATTCAGGCTTGGATGGGGCAACAAAATAACCCAATCCAAAGCAGAGGATGCCAACCAGAAGCACCATGAAAAATTTCATGATTATGAATTACAGGTA
>NZ_JBAPXX010000016.1:0-2434 GCF_049284435.1 Acinetobacter sp.
TTTACCCTCAACTTAGGTTATATAATCAGGTGTTTAATGCATATATTATTTATTGGTTATGGTAAAACATCTCAGCGCGTTGCTAAACAATTATTTGAGCAAGGCCACCAAATTACCACAATTAGCCGAAGTCCGAAAACGTATGAATTTGCGACACATCTGATTCAGGATGTTCATCAACTGGATTTAACGCATGTTCCAGCGATTGATTGGGTATATGTATTACTGTCACCTTCGCAAAGTACAATCGAAGCTTATCAACAGACCTATGTCGATTCTGTTGTACCTATCGCAAAGGTATTAAAAAATCATCCAGTTAAAAAGGTTGTGGTGGTTTCCTCAACTCGAGTCTATGGTGAAAATGCGGGTGAGCGCGTTGATGATGATTCAATCATGCAGCCCAGTGATGAGCAGGGCAGATTACTATTAAAGATGGAACAGCTGTATCAGCAGGCTTTCCCGAAGCAATGCATCATCATTCGTCCGACAGGGATTTATGGCACGTCGGTGGCGAGGATGATCAAGCTGGCTGAAACGACTCAAAGCTATCCTCAAATTCACTGGTCAAACCGGATTCATATCGATGATCTGGCTCGATTCTTGGCGCAATTGATTCACGTGGAACATCCGGAAAAATCGTATATTGTCAGCAATAATCAGCCAATCCCTTTACACGAAACGATTCAATGGTTTCAACGGCAGCTGAATTTACCTGAACTGGTTTTAGAAAGTGAGGAAGTGTCGGGAAAAAGGATTTATGCAAAGAGGATGGTTGAAACAAGATTTGAGTTAGAGCATAAAGATTGTTTTGGGGATTATTTGAATATGTTAGAAAATAATTGAAGCTCCTTGTCCCTCTGGGAGAAGGTTGGGATGAGGGTTTTTATAATCGACCTCTCCCTAGCCCTCTCCTAGAAGGAGAGGGAACGGACAAGGAAGATTATTTCTTCTTACGTTTTAAACGACGTTTCGCTTGTTGAGCCGCAACTGCATCCAAAGCTTCTTTCAGCTCTTCATCACTAAAGGTTGTAATGTGCTGAAGCATTTGTAAAGTCACATCATCCAGAACCAGGTTGGCGTACTGCGCAACATTCTGGAAATTTTCATCAAACACAATCGCATTGTCTTCGTTGTTACGAATATAACCTTGTTGAGTCAGTACTTTAATAAAGCTTTGGAATAAGGCTTTATCGAAGAATTCAGGCGAGTTGAACTCATACAGAACAGACAAACGTTGACCGACCAAATGACTGAGTTCTTCCACCTGACGGGTCGAAATGTTGCCTGAACCACGCTGCGTGATCAGGGCCAAAGTCATGTAATACCGCTCAAGACTTTGCATCACAGGAGCAGCCAGAACCACCAGCTGATTATGATCTTCCGAGTTGGGCGCTGGAGATTCTAGGTTGCCTTCCGTATCTTCAGAGATCAATTTCGCCTTAATTAATGCTTCAACATAGGCACAGATTTGATCTTTCAGTTCATCATCTTGCCATTTTAAGAACAATTCAGCTTTCAAGAATGGATAGAGGGTGCGAATCACATTGATCAAATCGCCACGACGGATCGAACCGTTATGTTCAACCAAAGCAGCAATTAAAGACGGTAATACAAAGGCATGCAGAATGTTATTGCGGAAGTAAGTCAGTAATACGGCTTGATTGTCTTCAATCGCAATAATGTCGCCCAACACATGTTTGATACGTTTAATCAGTTTCAGTTTTAAACCGTAGGCAATAATTTCTTTGCCTGAAAGTGGTGTGACTTGTGTGCGTGCATCATAAGGTAAGGCAGCGACCAGATTACGGTATGCATCGAGCTGTTTAATGCAGATCTCTTCATCTAAAGTATGTTTTGGTGTTGCCAGTAGAATCAGAGAAAGCAGTGAAACAGGGTTAATCACTACAGCACGGTTAATATTTTCTAGAATCGCATGAGCTGAACTGTTGACTACATCCGACACTTCCGACGGAATAGGATCATCATTCTTTTCAATCTTGATTTTATCTGCGCCGTGTTTTTTCAGCATGTCATCTAAAAACACAGGTTCGCCGAAGTTCACATGCACTTTACCGAAAATACGCTCGATTTTACGCAAGGTTTTTAAAATGCCCACAATCGATTCAGACTCTTTCGGCTTGCCTTGCATTTCACCGACATAGGTTGAACCTTCCATCAGGCGTTCATAACCAATATAGGTCGGCAAAAACACGATTGGTTTTGATCGACCGCGCAAATGGCTATGTACGGTCATCGCAAGCATGCCGGTTTTCGGTGGCAACAAACGCCCTGTACGTGAACGGCCACCTTCAATAAAGTATTCAAGAGGCGTGTTACGCGACAAAATACTGTACAGGTATTCTTTAAATACCGTGGTATATAAACCATTGCCGCGGAAAGTACGGCGAATAAAGAATGCACCGCCACCACGGAG
>NZ_JBAPXX010000017.1:0-17058 GCF_049284435.1 Acinetobacter sp.
TCGAACCTATTAAAAGGAAAACATATGGCAAAGTCTAAAAAGGACAAAGCGTCAAAAAAGGCTTTGTCTTATGGCAATTTATACACTCAAGAAGCAGTCACTCAGTTTCTGGTTAACTTTGGCAAGCAACCGGATACGGATGAAGTGCTGCGCAAAGCCGGAATTACACGTCATAGATTACGTGTATTGCTAGATGATGATGAGATCGCACAAGTAGTTGAAACACGGATTGATGCACTTTTAGCAACGCCGTTGCGAATCGAACCAAATGATACGGATGAAGCGGAAAAGCTGAATCTCATCCTGAAAGAATGGTTCCATGAAATTGCGACTGCTGCCATGAGTGCACTGTTCTTCGGTTACTCGGTTCAGGAAGCTGTATATGAGCTAAAGTCGGAAGGTTATATTAGTTTGCAGTGGATCGGTGAAAAGCCAATGCAATGGTTTGAGCCTAAGAATGATGGTCGGCTAATCACAGCTAAGGTTGCGCCACTTGGCTATCAGATAGCTTTTACGGACGGGGCGAATAAGCGTGCTTATAAATCACTCAATCCAGAAAACGCACTTTATTATATTTTTGATGACAATCTATGGTCTGGATGGGCCGCGAACTACGCGTCAATTTGCAACGTTGGTCTAGCCTTAGAAATGACGGACATTAACACTATTTCAGGAATGCAATGTCCGTACAATCCAGCAAACCCAAACCAAAACTGGCAAGTTGAAGGAACAGGAAGCGGGGCGCGACCTGGTTGGGCTAAATTGATTTATGGGTGCTGGAATCATGGTCAGAGCTCATATTTAACAAGTCGTAGCTCAGGGAACCATGTATGGTCAGTTGTTGGGAATGATGAGGGGTTTTACTTAATTCAGGCCTCAGTATCCGACAACGGAAACCCCAACCAGGTGGGAACGGTTAATTATTTTGGCAAATATGAAAGCCTGAATGAAAATCCGTTTAATTACTTGATTTGTGCAAATCATAAGCGTAATGCGGCTGGTGACTATCAAGAGGTAGAATCTGCACTCTTTTCACCCAATAAACCCCAGAACATCTATTACGCAGATTGCAAAATGTTTGCCAGCAAAGATGGGGCGACCAGCTCAATAGGTGTTTCACCGGTTTTTCCAACTAATGGTGCACTCAACACGTTCTATACAGAATCAAAACCAAACTTTACTGATTCAACAGGAGTTGGATTAATTAAGATTCCATTTATTGCCCAACAGGGAGCACCAATAGAGGGTTATTTGCCGCATGTTTATGTGCCACTTTTAAGCCGTCCGTTGGTAATAAATTCAATGGCCGTATACGCTTTTTTAGTTGAGAAGCACGAAAACGGAAATCATTTTATTGAAATTAATGGTCTATGTTCATACGCATCGGCAGTAGCTACGCTGTTTTTTGAGTTAAAGGATTAGAAATGAAAATAAGCCTACTTTTGAATGGTGTGGTATTTCTAAAACCTAAGACAGCACCAGCCTCTTTCTCAATCATGGGGGAAGTTAAGACAAATTCCGCCAACACGGCTGGGGTTTTGGTTCGTTTGTTTTCCCGTAGTGATGCTTCTTTAGTTGGGCAAACACTAACAAGGGCAGATGGCAGTTACAAGTTAACCGTGGCCGATACGAAAGAAAAGTTTATTGTAGCCCATCACCCGCAGCGGCTATTTAATGCAGTGATCCAAGATAATGTGGTGCCAAAATGAGTAAAACATCAGTCAAAGCAAGGTTTGCCATGAGCCAAGCCTTTGCAAATTTTATGGATAACGGTAGCCAAAGTGCTACCGTTATTTTTTATGATGGTATACAGCCGACCAGTCCCGCAGTTGCAGCGGATTCAAACAATGCTTTAGTGACGCTGACTTTTCCTGAGCCATGCATTAAAGAAACCACAGCCACTTATGTGGAGCTTCATCCAACCGATACAGCAACCGTGATTAAGTCAGGCACAGCAACATGGGCACGTATTTATAACGGTGCTGGTGAAGTCGCTGCCGATCTGACGGTGGGCACAGATATTTCCCTGGCCAACACCAATTTAGCACTCGGCGGCACGCTGTCTGTTACCTCAATAAAACTCAGACCTTAAATTAAAAAGGGTGCTCATGTGGATTTTAAGAATAAGCTCGGCACCGTTGATGCTCACAACCTAAACTTAAACTTTAAGCCTGATAATACCGACAGCCATAACATCATTCTGAATTTTGAGCATCTGGCCGATGGCTCAACCAATCTCAATTTTGGTGATGATGTATCTGCAGTCATTGATACGGTTTTAGAGACTGATTTTAGTTTTGAAGTCACTGCAATTTATGCCGACAGTGGTGCCAATACTGCAGTCATCGACACAGTGCTTGATACCGAGTTCGGCTTTGAAGTCGTTGCGGTCTTTAAAGAAAATACCGATGTCATCGGGCAGATTGATACGATTTTAGACACCAGTTTTAGTTTTGAAATCGGAGCGGTATTTAGCGAAAACTTCTGCATCATTGATACAGTTTTAGATTCTGAGTTTCGGTTTGAAGTTAAAGCGTTATTTGATATCAATCATCTGGTCGGTGTGTCCTATGGTTTTGACATGCGATATCAGAAGGCCATCGTAGCCTTAAGCACAACAGAAATACCGTGGGCTAAGCCAGTATTAAGAGTCTCTAATGAGGCTCTTTTTTATGACCAAGGCTTGGTGATTTCCAGTCAGAAAAATATTCAGTATGAGCAATCTGGATCATTAACCCGGGTGATTAGATCCATACATGAGCACGCAACCGGTTTAAGTTCTGATGCGTATGTGATCTGGGAAGAAGGCGATAAACGCTTTATTCATCAGCGCTATCTGCATGAAGAAACCATCAAGCTGCGGCATAACCGTGAAACCGTCTGGCAGGAAATGATCCGACGTCGCAAGACTTTTACTTATTCACATGAAGTAGCTCAAGTCTTTGAGCATCGTTTTTCATTTGAATGGGATAAAAGCCTAGAGATTGTCACCCAGTCAGATTTGCCCTGGGATCAGGCCAAAGCGATTCATTACCGCAAGCATCCGGTTTTACCTTGGCCAAAGCCAGAATTACCCAAATATGAAGGCAGCACAGATTTAAATTTCATCTGCTTATGTCATGACGTTGATTCACACAATGTTGTTTTAAATTTTGGTGCAGATGACTGTATTCCAGCACTGCCGAAAAGGAACTGGTGGTATATCGTGAACACATTAATAGCCGAGCGACTGGATACCGGCGAGAAGATCAAAGTCATGGATGGTACCTACAGCACCAGCCGATCACAGTGGTGCTGGACCTATTCAATCACTGTAGCTCACACTGAAAAAGAAAAGCTACAGCCTATTGATGGGCAGCCAGTGATTCTTAAAGTCATGATCAATGGTTTTGAGCATCATGTCCTGCTCGAGGATCCAGAGGAAACCCGACGCTTTGCCAGTGTGCTATACACCTATCCGGGGCGAAGTATCACCGCTTTGAACTCTGCCAAATATGGGCCATTACGCTCATTTATTCAGGATAACGAGCGTACTTCTGTGCAGCTGGTTCAAGCGGAATTGGATCGAGCGAATAGCGGTACCAACCTGAACTGGAAGCTGATTGATGAACTGGGTTGGATTGTACCGATCGAAAGCCTGAGTTATGCAGAACTTGCACCCATCGATGCAATCAAAAAGGTGGTTGATGCAGGCGGCGGCTTTATCTATAGCCAGAAAGCAGGCAATACACTGACCATTTTACCCCGGTACCAGAAAGGCTACTGGGATACGATGACCGTGGAAGATTACGACATTCTGTTGTCTGAAAGCCTGGTGATGCAGCAGAACACCAAACAGAACGATGAATATATTGCTGACTTTAATGCGATTACTGTGGTGAATAGTCGAAGTGGTGAAAGCCTAAAAGTACAGCAGCGTGGTACTTCAGGTGATGTACCGCTAGAAACAGTCATGGGGCCATTATTTAATGTGGTGTCGGGTGCCAGCTACGGCAAGAATGAATTGGTCAAAGCTAACATTCAGGAGCTGCATACCTTTTCTGATATTCCAGTCAGTCAGGAAATTGGCGAGATGCTACCTAGTAAAACGATTGCCTTTAATGGCCAGTGGTGGGGTGTTATTGATGGGGTAAGTGGCAGCTTTTCACACGAAAAGGTCAATGAAACCATTACTGTGGAGCGTATCAGTCGTGACTAATCCTTTATTTGAATTACGCAAGCTTTTAAATCCAACCCATGCGGAATACATCGGCACCATCACCTCAGTGAAGCATCCAGAATATCGGGTGCAGATTGATGGTGGATCTGGTCCAGTGCTTTGCACATCCGGCACAGCTTATAACTTGGGTGCACGGGTTTTCATTGCAAACCAAGTGATCCTGCGACCAGCACCAACTGGACAACACTCACAAGTAGAAGTCTAACGATCAACAAAATAACAGCACCTTTGGGTGCTTTTTTATTGCCAAAAAAAAGGGGTATGTATGACTAAAGGGGATGTATATGGACTTTCTTAGTCAGGTATTAGAAAGCATAAAGAACCATTCACACATCCTTTTTACAGGTGTGCTGGGTGCAACTTTCGGCTTTCTATTAAGCAAGGAACCTACTCGGGATCGCTGGATAGGATTCTTTGCGGGCTTCATTTTATGTGTGGTCTTTGCTAAACCGGCAAGTTTATTTCTTGCTAGCGGTAACTACCCAGAGCTATTTGGTTTCATTCTGGGTGCTGCTGGTAAAAGTACAGCTGAGGCATTGCTGAGTTTGGCTCGATCAAGAGTTCTTGGTTTAGTCAAAAAGGAGAATGAAGATGCTGCTAATCATAAGTAAGACGGCATTGGTGTTATTTATAGTTTCTTTTGCAATCATGGCATTTCATCCAAAAATTCAACTCCCAAAACACATCGATTTTCTATTGGTGTTGTCGATCCTTTTTGGAGCCGCACTTTTTGTTAAAGATGAGTATTCGCCAAGTCCGGCCGGAACCCTTTTTTACACTACAGTAAGTATTTTATTCGCACTCTTTACCCGACAACTCTATATTTGGGGTAAGGGTGGTGCACGTTCTAAATTTTTTAATACGGATAAAGATGGTGACAACCCATGAAACATATTTTTGATTTCTTGCGAAAGATTAGCGGCGGCAAACTCACCCAGAAACAGGTTGATGCTGCTGACAAACTGATTGCAACTGCTTACGATGATGTCACCAGTATGCTGGGTATCGCTACGGATGAAATGCATATCAGCCCAAGTGGTATTGATCTGATCCGTAATTTTGAAAGCCTACGGCTCAATGCCTACGATGATGGCGTGGGTGTATGGACCATTGGTTATGGCACCACAAAATACCCAAATGGTATTCGTGTCAAAAAAGGGGATACCTGCACACTGGAGCAAGCCAAAAGCTACATGCAACATGACTTGAAAAAATTCGAGCAAACCGTCAATAGCGCAGTCAATCTTCCGATCAATCAGAATCAGTTTGATGCCTTGGTTTCATTGGCCTATAACATTGGACCTACCGCATTTGAAGAATCCACTTTGGTCAAAAGGCTGAATGAGAAAAATTATAAGGCGGCAGCTGATCAATTTGGCTTATGGGTAAATGCTCGTGGCAAACGCCTGCAAGGTCTGGTGAATCGCAGGAAAATTGAAATGGAGTTATTTTTAAAATGACTCTAAATCTATTATGGAAATATAAACACTGGATCGCAATTGCGGTCTTTTTCTTTTTATGGCTAGGGCAAGTTGCTTACACCAATCACTTAAACGGAAAGCTGCGCAAGGCTGGTGAACAATGCACAGTAAAAATTCAAGAGATAGAACAAAAACATCTCAAGGCTCTGGCTGAAAAACAAAATCAAATTAACCAGATGAGTTCCGATTATGAGGCAACAAGATCAGAGCAACGTGTGCAGGTCGAAACGGTTACACGTGAAGTGCAAAAGATCATTGATCGTCCTGTGTATCTCAACCATTGCTTTGATGATGATGGCCTGCAGCAACTCAACTCACTTATCGCCAGCGGTACCAGCAAACCTCCTTGAGCCTTGTCCTGATTTGCAAAAACTGGAATCAGGGCAGGGTAAGGTTGCTTTGGTCTGGTCTATTGATGTGGTTGCTAAATATAATGATTGCAAGGCAAGGCATGGTGCGATTGTGAAGGCCCTCAAGTGAGGGCTGCACAGCTCATTCGATTACGACGAATGTGAATGTGGGGATATGTGTGAAGGCTCTTTAAGTGAGGGCATTCTCATATCTTGACGTATCGCCAAGTTTTTAACCCTAGCGCCTTTGCTGCATCCTTCGCCGCCGCTTTATCACCTAAGAGTGGTACTAATTTTAAATCTAATATTTCTATCAATTCAAATTCACCTTCATTTAGATTTTGATCATACTTGTATTTATACCAACGTACTTTTTCTTCCGTAGTCGCTAGGATGTAAGCCATTTATGCCTCTAAAAGTGTAAATGTATGAATATGTTGTTAAATAGGAATTTAAGTGGGATTTTGAAATTAAAACAGATTGTTCCCTATAACTTATTCAGAAGAAACTGATAAGTTCTTAACCAATCTAGGACTCAATGTTAATGCTTAATCAGCTTTTTAAGAAGACTAAGTACTAATACATAAATTAAAATAGGAATACCTATGAGAGTTAGAACAGCGATTATGTAAGATAGCCAGATTGGCATACCAAATCCAAACCCAAAGGTGAAAGCAAGACCTTCTAAGGCCTCAACTGGATTAACTGCAGATAACCTAAATCCTTCACCGCTTCCTGAAAAAAAATAGCTAAAAAATAAGAAGGAAAGGAATGCAATTACACCGCTAATAACTTTATATATTTTCATAGAACCATCCGTTTATTTTCTTCTATCAAAGATGTCAGCCTAATCCTACGACATTTATATCTTTAAAAAAATGTAGACTGATTTGTAGACTGTTCGTGGTTGTTAGTGCGAAGTATTGCAAATACACAATACATTTAAAATCAGTCACTTACACTTGTTTTCAGTCAGTATGATTTAAGTGGAATTAGTATTCCCAGAACTGGCGCTTCTAAGAGCAGTAAAAAACCTCAATTGAGAGCTATTTAGCTCATTCGATTACGACGAAAGTGAGTGTGGGACATTTGTATAAAGGCCCTCTAAGTGAGAGATTTATATTTAAGTTTATTCATTAAATTCTCGTAATACTTTTTCGTAAAAGCATCTTTACTTGATTTAGCATGCTGTAAAATAAAGTTAATTTCTTTTTCCGATTTATCCTGCTGTGCATAGGTAAACATGGTGTTAATAGTAGAAAAATATTGGTTGAAATTAAAAGCACGATCATCCTTCGATATCAGTTCAATACCAAAAATAGATTCATAAAGATCAATTTTTTTAAAAAAAAGTATAGATAATTCATCTAGTTTAAAAGAGTATTCTTCTTTTTCCGCTTGGCAATTTCTCGCCTTATTTATATTTAATGCAATGTAGTTAGTTGAGATATTTATATCATTTTTTAATTTGTATATGTTTAAGTAGTGCTCAGCTTTTTTGTGATTTTTATCCGTATGAGATTTAAGCTCTATTAATGCAGTTAAAATATCCTTGGATAACTCAAATCGCTGAATGTGCTTCCAGTCATTGTAAAATATGAAAGCCAAATAAGCAGCAACCAAAGTAGTTATACCTCCAAATAGTGAGCTAACAATAGTCCACGTATTTTTGAGTGCCTCATCACTACCCTGGAAGTCAAAAATAATCCAAGTAAAAGAAAATATAAATAATGTAACCACAAAAATTATGGCGAGCATATTTACTACAAGATTATTAATATTACTCACCCTTCCATCCATCCACAATGTCAGCCCAATCCTGCATCATCTTTTTGCGATCCGCTAAATACTTGGCATGGTTATACGATGCACGCGTTTTATTCTCATCGGCATGGGCCAGTTGGGTTTCGATCCACTTTTCATCATAGCCAAGCTCATTCAGCAAGGTGGATGCTGTAGCCCGAAAATCATGGGCTGTGACATTCTGCATGATGTACTGTAGCGCTCGATTAATTGTAGTAGCTGGCATCATGCCGCCATTATAGACACCCTCAAAAACATACTTCTTGCGGCCAGTGAGCTTCTTTTGTTTAAGTAAAAGTTGATAAACCTGCTCAGACATTGGCACTACATGCGTCCTATTTTTCTTGGTCAGTCGCAGGCCTTTTTTTAATTGCTCTCGGGTCTGCTTTTCAAAAGTAATAGTTTTTTCTTCAAAATCAATAAACGACCACTGTAGTCGACGCACCTCAATCGTGCGAAGCATGGTATAGAACAAAAATAAGATAGAGTTCACAGTGGATTCAGCACCACCATAACTGTCGATCCGTGCTCTAAACACCTTTCGCTCAGCCAGACTTAATGGCCTTGCATGTTCTACGTCTGGTCGTGCAATGACTTCGCGAACCGCATAAGTTGGATCATTTTCAGCTCTTAATGTCGCAATGGCATATCTCATCACAGAGCCAATCTTTTTCCTGTTTTCAATTGCTGTGACTTCACCAGTGCCACGGTTATCCTGACTCTTAACACGTTTCACTGTATTTTGCATAATCTTCAAAACGTCAGCAGAGGTCACATCTTTAATGTTTTTATGCCCAATAACTTTATAGATATCTTTTTCCATTGCCCGGTGAAAAGCATCTATATAGGTCTGAGATTTATCCTTCAGTCGATCCGCAGCATATTCTTTTGCAATTGCTTCAAAGCTGTTTTCATCACAAAGCAGGGCAGCCTTTTCTTGTTGACGATGTACAGCCGGATCAATATTGTTTGAAAGCAGTGATTTGATTTCTTCTTGTTTTTGACGAGCCTCAGCCAAGCTTACGATAGGGTATTCACCCAGACTGATCATGGATGCCTTCCCAGCATAACGGTAGCGTACACGCCAAAGCTTCGTGCCGGTCGAACGAACCTCAATACATAGCCCGCCTTGATCGGCAATACGGTATGCTTTTTCCATTGGTTTTAGTTTTTTTAGCTTGGTATCGTTAAGCATGTGAGTAACGCAAGAGATTAAATATTGTTACTCACTATATTACTCACAAAAGCGATTAATACAATTTAATTCTATTTTATGGTATTTAACTGGAAATGCTTGAAAATAAAGACATAGGGATTTTGATTTAATGGAATTTTACAGTATTTAATTATTATGATAATTCTAGACCATTAAAAGCATGAGATTAACCTATTGAAATTAATGCACTTAACTGTGCTAAAGTTGTCCCGATCGTACTTTATTCGCGCTTATTGCAAGCATTTGTGTAACACAACTAAATCATTGATTTCATTGTGTGAAAATAAAGCACGCTTCATCATAGCAAAAAATAGCCATATTCGGCGTAACAATTTCGCTCAATTTAATAGCTTTAAAAACCTGTAGAAAATTGAATAAACTTTTTATCATGATTTAAAGTAATAGGCTTACTCATAGAAAGTTTTAAATGACTATTTTCTAGAGTAAAACTTAAAAATGAAAAAATGAGAGCAAAAAGAGATTAAAAGTATGGTGAAAAAAACATCACTTGAATAATTAAGCTTTATATAAAATTTTCTATTGAAAGTAGATTTAAAGAAAATGCCTCATAATAGGCATACAATCCCAAATGAATCGCAAATTTTTTTTACTGATATTCACTAAAAACACTCAATTTTTAGCTAAAAACAAATAAAACTTAACAAAAGTAAGAAAAAGCAGCATATTCGCTATAAAAAGCTATGTTTCTCATACATCTTAATGGATGCGTGCACTATTTAGGTGCGATAAAAAATAAAGCTGAAATAAAATAAATGAAGAATGCTTGAATATAGTGCATTTAGTTTTGCAGCTAGTATAATAGCCGCAAAGTATTTTTGTCACTTCATGATTTCTTATAAAGATTTCAAGATTTTATCTATACTTTTAAAAGTTGGTACGGTAATTGCTTAATAACTATCAACTGCTAACACGCACTTCACGGGTGCAACAAAAACATCGGAGCAAAATGAGCATGGCGAACAAGGTCCTTCAACTCATACAAGAAAGTGGCGCAAAATGGGTCGATTTTCGCTTTACTGATACCAAGGGTAAAGAGCAACACGTCACTTACCCAGCAGACAGTATTGATGAAGATACATTTGAAGACGGCAAAATGTTTGACGGTTCTTCAATTGCAGGTTGGAAAGGCATCGAAGCATCGGACATGATTTTACGTCCGGATGCGGCAACAGGTTTTATCGACCCGTTCTTTGCAGAGCCAACAGTTGTTGTAACTTGTGATGTAATCGAGCCATCAACTGGTCAAGGTTATGATCGTGACCCACGTTCGATTGCGCGCCGTGCAGAAGAATATTTGAAATCTACCGGTATCGGTGATACTGCATTTTTTGGTCCAGAACCAGAATTCTTCGTATTTGACGAAGTAAAATGGGAAATCGACATGTCTGGCGCGCGCCACACATTGATCGCTGAAGAAGCTGCCTGGTCAACCAACAAAGACTATGAAGGCGGTAACTCTGGTCACCGTCCACGCGTAAAAGGCGGTTACTTCCCAGTTCCTCCTGTAGATTCTTCACATGATATGCGTGCTGATATGTGTGCAAGAATTGAAGACATCATGGGCCCAGGTCGTGTAGAAGTACATCACCACGAAGTTGCTTCTTGCCAGTTAGAAATTGGTGTGAGCTTCAATACGATGGTGCGCAAAGCAGACGAAGTTCAACAGTTCAAATATGCAGTTTGGAACGTTGCACATCAATATGCAAAAACAGCAACCTTTATGCCTAAACCAATGGTTGGTGATAACGGTTCTGGTATGCACGTGCATATGTCGATCTCTAAAGACGGCAAGAACCTGTTTGCTGGTGATGAATATGCAGGCCTTTCAGAAATGGCGTTGTACTTCATCGGTGGTGTAATTAAACATGCTCGTTCTTTGAATGCGATCACCAATCCTTCTACAAACTCGTACAAGCGTTTGGTGCCACATTTCGAAGCACCGATTATGCTTGCTTACTCAGCGCGTAACCGTTCTGCGTCTATCCGTATTCCTTATGTGTCTAGCCCGAAAGGCAAGCGTATTGAAGCGCGTTTCCCAGATCCAATGATGAACCCGTACCTAGGTTTCGCAGCATTGTTGATGGCTGGTCTTGACGGTATTCAAAACAAGATCCATCCAGGTGAAGCTGCTGACAAGAACTTGTACGACCTTCCGCCGGAAGAAGAAGCAAAAATCCCTACAGTGGCGCACAGCCTGGATATGGCTCTTGATGCGCTTAAAGCGGACCAAGATTACCTGCTTAAAGGTGGTGTGTTCACCAAAGAAATGCTTGATGCATACATCGAGCTTAAAACTGAAGAAGTTCGTCGTTTGAACACGACTACTCATCCAGTTGAATTTGAAATGTACTACAGCTTGTAATTCATTCCGAATTAAAGTGAAGAAAACCCGCGCATGTCGCGGGTTTTTTTGTATCATCTATTTATAATTTTAAATGATTGATGGGCTTAAATGGCACAACGTAAAAAGCACACCAGCTTTTATCCATGGATCGATCCAAAAGATCATGACAAAGGTTTCAGACTAAATTTCTCTGAAGTGACTTATCTTGAAGTGGGGCGGTCGCCTGAAGGGTATAAGCAGGCTCAATTTGTGGCGCTGAAAAATCCAGAAATGGCGCTGGATTATGCTTATCCTGAATCATTTTGTTTGAGTGCTGAAGGTTTTATTTTAATTAAGACTCCGCAAGGCAAATATGAAATCATTGCAAAAACAGATAACTGTTAACAATGAATAGTCGTTCTAGAAATCAAAATCAGCGTATGTTGCTGTCAACTCTGCCTGCTGAGTTAAAACCGTGGCTGTATGCATCGGGCTCGCTTACGCAGCAACTGACCGATTTGGCGCAGGGACAATTCCATGTCGAGCCAATCCAAGAGCATTTTCAGCGTTTAAGTTTTGCCAATGCCAAATGGATGCAGATGTCACATCAGCATACTTCCTGGGTACGTGAAAGTTATCTCTACGGTTCAGAACAGATACCCTGGGTAAAGGCAAAAAGTATTTTTCCAATTTTAAGCCTGCAAAAAAAAGCCCGAATTTTTCAGCATATTGGCACCAGACCGATTGGCTGGTTTTTGTTTCAACGTACCAATCCACTGTGTCAGCGTCGGGTGGTACTTTTGGATGAGGGTTGGACTCGTCAGAGCTGCTATACTTGGCATGGCTGCAAATTTATCGTACAAGAAACATTTTTACCGGCATTTGAACACTTTATACAAAATTCACAGGCTTGATTTTTATGGTAATCGCACAAGCAATCACCTGGCGTGAGCGTCTTAGCGCCTATTATTATCTTTGTCGTTTTGATAAACCGATTGGAACTGAACTGGTCTTTTGGCCCACCATGTGGGCGCTGTGGATTGCCGCTCAGGGGATGCCACGCATTGAAATTTTAATCCCCATGATTTTGGGGGTGATTTTTATGCGGGCAGCAGGTTGTGCCATTAATGATTTTGCTGACCGTAAAGTCGATGCACATGTGGAGCGTACTAAAAACCGTCCGCTAGCGACCGGGATTATCAGTGCCAAAGAAGCCGTGATGGTATTTCTGGTTTTAGTGGCTGTCAGCGCCTGTCTGTTGTTTTTTTTGCCGATTGAAACCTTTTACTGGTCATTCGGGGCTTTATTTTTAGCGTTTATTTATCCTTTTATGAAGCGCTATACCCATTTGCCTCAAGTCTTTTTGGGTGCAGCATTTTCCTGGTCGATTCCGATGGCTTATACCGCAGTTGGGCAAACTCCGGATTTAACCTGCTGGCTTTTATATTTTGGCAATCTGGCCTGGACTGTGGCTTATGATACGCAATATGCGATTGCAGATCGTGAATACGATTTAAAGATTGGGGTGAAATCAACCGCCATCTTATTTGGTCAGCATGATATTCAGATGATTAGCGCTTTGCAGGCCAGCAGTATTATTTTGATTGCTGTGGCACTTTGGCTAGAGAATTTATTGCTTCCATTTGGCCTAGCTGCATTAATTGTTGTCGCTCTTGATTTTATTTACCAATGGATAAAAACACGGAATAAAGATCCACAGCTTTGTTTCTGGGCATTTCGTCATAACCGCTGGATTGGATTCATAATCTTTGCTGGAATTTTTCTGGCTCTTTGGTACTAACCGTCTATCGGCTGATAACAAAAGCGTCCTATAAGGATGCTTTTTTTATGCTTAATTTTGAGTGATCTCGATAAAAAGAGATAGGGAATAACAATAAAAGGATAGAAATATGCAGAATGGTTATAAAAAATTAATGTTGGGCGTACTGTGTTCTTCGGTACTGTTTTTATCTGCGTGTGGCGATGATGATAACGATAATTTTGTAGGATTTAATCCTGTTCGAACTTATACGGTTGATGAGCAGGTTAAAGAGGTTGTTGGGCGTCATGATCTCTTTACTTATCGAATGGAAGGTGTGCAGAATCGAGAGATTCGTGCCACTACGCTGGTATTTACCCCCAAAGGTACTCCACCTGTAGGTGGTTGGCCGATTGTGGTTTGGGCCCATGGTACTACAGGTGGAGCAGATAAGTGTGCACCTTCACGCCTTGCCTTGGATGGGCCTGAAAAGGCCTTGGTTATGGGGCTGGTACAACGAGGTTATGCGGTGATTGCCCCAGATTATGAGGGTCTGGGTAATGATAATGAGCCACATCCTTATCTGCATCTAGAAAGTGCTGCCAATTCAATATTATCAGCAATTAGTGAAGCTCAAAAACAGTATGGTGGGTTACTGGCCAAAGATTGGGGGGTGATTGGGTGGTCACAGGGTGGACATGCAGCTTTAGCAGCCGCAGAGTTTTATAAGGCTTTACCAAATAATACTTATCGTGGAGCAGTTGCGATTGCCCCAGCTTCCTATCTTAATGATACCTTGGAAGAAGGGCTTTTATTTGCTAAAGGTCTGGCTGCTGATGGTAATGTAGCTCAAGCAGTACCAATAGCAGCGACTTTATATACGTATGCCGCCCTTGTCAGTTCAGGAATTAAGGCAGAAAAAACTAACTTTAATTACAATCAGGCTTTTGTTAATGCTAAGGTAGATCTGGCTAGACAGGCTGAAAGTTTATGTTCACCTGAGCTTGCACAGCGTTTTGGTGCAGATATTCAAACGACATTACAAAGTGGTGTGAATTTCTCGCAATATCAGGCATTACGAGAAAACTTCCTGAGTGATCCTGATATTATGGATTATCTGATGGATAATCAGCCTGCACAAACCCGACTGGACCGTCCAGTTTATATTTTTCAAGGTACAGCAGATACCACAGTACCTTATACCATTACCCAGATCTTATACGACGATATGTTTGCGGATGGAACTGATGTTAAGTTAATTCCGATACTGAATGCCACGCACGCTACAGTGGTCACTGAAAATATTCCCGCACTGCTCAATACGGTAGAAGCCGTTATGAATACGCCAGTGTCATAATTAAATAAGAGTGATAAATCCATGCTGGCTTGAAGTCGGCGTGGATTTAAATACTGTTCGGCCTTGAGCTATGACTTTATTTTGTTATATTCGGTAGTGTAATTAAATGACGAAATTAAAACAGGTTTGTTATGTCTGAGCAGCCAAAGTCCCGCAGTATCAAAAAGCTATTGATCTTCGGTACGCTTGCACTTTGTATTCCGGTATTTTTAATTAGTATGGCATTTCTTGCAGTGGATAGTGATGCTAAAAATCAGGAAAAATACAAGCAGCAGCAAGCAGAGATGATTGCACGTATTGAAGCACGAGAAGCTGCGGAAAAGCTCAAAGCAGAGCAGGATGCTAAGGCAAATTCAACTCAAGCTGCGTCTGAAAGTACAGCAATAGCACCTTAATTTATCTTAATACCCTTTGCACTTGTCTAATATTGCAAATGTCTGTGTATTGGATAGTTGCATCGGTTGCCGAAAACTATCTGATTCGATTTTAGATATTCGATATTTCGTAGCCAAGTAATCTGAACTCTAAAATAGAAAAATATAGTCATCAGTCAGACGACTGATGACTATATTTAAATCATCTTAAAGCAATTCTTTGCGCAATTGCTCAGGAGATTTAATTGAAAGTAAGGCAGGTGCTACATCTAGGGCTGTTTTAGCACCATACTGCTGGGTTTGATTCAGACGGTAGCAGGCACGGGCATAAGCCACTAGAACACTTGCAGTAAACTCCGGATTGCTATTCGGCTTTAAAGAAAACTCAATCACCTGTTTTTGTGCATCACTGGTATTAGCACTACGAATGACAAAACCGCCATGTGGCATATCCTGGTGATCTTTCAGTAAAGTTTCCTCACTAATAAAATTCACGGTCGTATTATAATCCGCAAAATAATCAGGCATGCTGACGATCGTTTGTTCAACCGTTGCCGCATCAGCACCTTGTTCTAATACCACATAACAGTCACGATGATGTTTATCTTTGGTGCTTAACTCAGGTCGTGCGCCACTGCGGACTTGTTCAATGGCATCAGTGGATGGAATGGTGTATTGAACACCAGCTTTCACACCTGCTACTCGGCGGATCGCATCTGAATGGCCTTGGCTTAAGCCTTTACCCCAAAAAGTATAAGTTTCGCCATCTGGTAATAACGCTTCACCAAATAAACGGTTAATCGAGAACATGCCAGGATCCCAGCCAATAGAAATCATGGCTGTTTTCTGGTTGGCAAGGGCAGGTGCGTCGACTGCAGCATAATATTCCGGAATGCGTGCATGCGTATCAAAACTATCTACAGTATTGAATTTACTTGCGAAGATAGGAGCCTGTTGTGGTAAGTCATCTTTCGAACCACCACAAAGAATCAGCACATCAATTTTATCGCTAAAATCATTTAATAGTGCATCCATGCTATACACTTGAGTTTCTGCAAAGCAAGGAGAGACGCTGCTTGGTGAGCGGCGAGTAAAAATACCGACAAGCTGCATATCAGGATTTTTTTTGGATGGCAGTTTCAACACCGCGGCCAAGATTACCGTAACCCGCGATACCAATACGAATAGAATTTTGCATAAATAAACGATCACTGAATAAAAAAACAACGCCAAAAATAAGCAAGGTGATGATGGCCAGAAATGAAACAGGCGGATCAGCTCATCTGACTTATATTTTGTTTTCGAAAGGATTATAGAGCGATAACTTAAACTTTATCACCCTAATCCTACAGAAAGGCAGGTTTAACTGAGAATGCTTTTGATGAGACGCTAAATTGGAGGAGGATTGGCTAATTTTGAAGCACTAAAAGCTGCCGAGAAATTAAAAGCGGAGCAGGAGGCTTTGATCAATCCAATTCAAGCTGCAGCGAGAAATATCGAAATTGCAGCTTAACTTATCTTAAATCCCTTTGCAGTTGTCTGATAGTCGGAATCTGGGTGTATCGAATCACGGTATAGCCTGCTGCAATCAGCATGGCATCGCGTTCAGCATCTTCCTGCTCTTTGCCAATATGGCTCGGATCATCCAGTTCGACAATCGCCACTACATTATATTCACGATCAAGTACTACGAAGTCTGTGACTTTACGATTAAATTGATTGCGCATTTTCATCTGATCGTGCGTGATCAAAGCGCTAAACGCGACTTGTGCCAGAATATGATGATGAGGAAATGCATCTTTTAGACGTGTAAACATCCTGCTTTCAAAAGCAGTAATGACGCGCTTTGGATAGAATTTCTTTTGACGGGTGAAGAGATGCGGAAAGAGCAGGCAAACTAATGCAAATGTTGCCAGGCAGCCAATCACAAAAAATATAAACTGACTCAAATCAAACACAGATCACAAATAGGGAAGAATAAAAAAACCCACTTCGTAATGAGTGGGTTTCTTCAGAATCTTGGCTCTCCCACCTGGGCTCGAACCAGGGACCTGCGGATTAACAGTCCGTCGCTCTACCGACTGAGCTATGGAAGAATAGATGGCTCTCCAACCTGGGCTCGAACCAGGGACCTGCGGATTAACAGTCCGTCGCT
>NZ_JBAPXX010000018.1:0-11104 GCF_049284435.1 Acinetobacter sp.
TATACAGTAGGTCGTCGTGGCGTGGCAGGCACTGTATTTGTACATAAAATTGCAGGTGCAGCAGCAACACAAGGTTTAGAACTGAGCGAAGTCAAAGCTGTTGCACAAAAAGCCGCGGACAACGTGATTAGCTTAGGTTTTGCCTATAGCTCATGTACCGTTCCTGCCAAAGGCACACCAACCTTTACACTTGCAGATGATGAGATGGAATACGGCGTGGGCATCCACGGCGAACCGGGCATCCGTCGTGAAAAGATTTTGCCATCAAAAGAACTGGCACAGCGTATTGTCGATGACTTATTCCTTGACCGTCCTGACTTGACTGAAGTTGCAGTCTTGGTCAATGGTTTTGGTTCTATCCCAATGCAAGAGTTGTATGTATTTAACCATGATGTCTGTGAACACCTTGCACGTAAAGGCATCAAAATTTACCGCACCTTTGTTGGCAACTATATGACCAGCATCGACATGAACGGTGCATCGGTATCATTACTTGCGGTAGATGATGAACTGAAAGGCTACTTAGATGCCGAGGCCAACACCCCTGCCTTGAAGCTTGATGGTTCGCCTGCACTACCATTTGAATTTGCAGCACAAGACGCAGCAGCAAAACAAACCGCAAATACTGAAGTTGAAACCCAAGCAGAACATGCTGAAATTCAGAATGAGCAATTCACGATTGAAAACATGCGTTATGTGGTTGATGTAATGGCGGCCTGCATCATCAAAAATGAAGTACGATTCTGCGAGCTGGATGCCCATGCAGGCGACGGCGATTTTGGTATGAGCGTCGCAAAAGGCTTTAAACAGCTGAAACGCGAATGGCAAAGCCTGATTCAAGCACAACAGATGGATGAATTCTTACTGAATAGCTCGATGATTATCATGGAGCATTGTGGTGGTGCATCCGGCCCAATCTGGGGTTCAGCATTTCGTGCAGCGAGTAAAGCCATTCAAGGTAAAGCCAGCTTAAGCGTGGCAGATTTTGCCGAGATGCTGCAAGCGGCAGTGAAAGGTATTCAAACTACAGGTGAACGCTCATTTGGTCGTGGCGCTGTGGTCGGTGATAAAACCCTGATTGATGCACTTGTACCTTGCGCAGACTCATGGTCAGCCAATACCGATAAGACTTTTAAACAAAACTTTGTCTTAGGTGCAGAGGCCGCAGTAAAAGGTGCAGAATCGACCAAAGAGATTGTGGCGCGTATGGGCCGTGCCGGTACGGTCGGTGATCGTAGCTTGGGCTATCCAGATGCAGGTGCACACGGCTTAGGCGTGATCTTTACGGACATTGCCGAGCATATTAAATAAGCTTTGCAAGATTTGAAAAAAGCCTCGACCCTGTTCGGGGCTTTTTTATATTTCATTTCCTCTACTGAGAAAGTTTTAAAGAGTAAGTAATAGTATTGCTCACCCCCATGGGTATAGTTTAACTAAACTTCTCCAAATAGCGCTCTAACTCTTCTGTCACCATCACACGTTTATTGCCTTTGACCTGCTCTTCACTCAATACGCCTTCTGAATCAATGACTACCACTTTGTGCCCATTTGCTTGTAAACGTTTGACGCCTTCAAATAACATGCGGGCACCCACATCATGAATCAGAGTCAAATTGGTCAGGTCTATGACTATGCGTGTTTGAGCGTCTGGCTCATCCTGCAAAATCCGCAGCAACATTTCCGATTCGGTAAATTGCAATACACCGCGCAGCTCATACACGACAATGTCATTGTTCTTACCTGCCGTATAACGACTTTGCAAAATGGTCTGTGCCGATGGTGTCCCTTCCATCAAATGCAAGCCCATGTCACGTGATAAACGCTCGAAGATATCCACGCCACGTACACTATGCCCATGCTCATCAATTTTAGGAGAAAATACCACGATTCCCACTTGTCCAGGCAATACCCCGATAATTCCGCCAGATACACCACTTTTAGCAGGAATGCCGACCGTCGTCAGCCAGTCACCCGCCGCATCATACATGCCACAGGTCATCATCACGCTAAGCACTTGGCGCACCACATCACGCTCTAACAACTGCTTGCCAGTTTTGGCCTGAACACCGCCATTGGCGAGCACACTACAGATATTTGCCAGATCTTTGACCGTCACTTTAATCGCACATTGCTTGATGTATCCATTTACGATTTCAACAGGATCCGAATCCAGCACACCTACAGTACGCAGCATATAGCCAATCGACAGATTTCGAAATGCAGTTTTGACTTCAGACTTATACACCTGCTTGTCGAATTCCAGTTGACGTCCTGCCAGCTCACTTAAAAAACGGCGTAAGTATTCCGCACGCGAAATGCCTTTTTGTACCGGAATCAAAGAATGCGTGGTGATCGCACCAGAGTTGATCATTGGATTTTTGGGAAGATTGGTTTCTTTATCCAGTGAAATCTGATTAAAAGCCTCCCCTGATGGTTCAACTCCCACCTTTTCCAGCACAGCGCCGATCCCCAAATGCTGCAATGCCAAGGCATAGGCAAAAGGCTTAGACATCGACTGCATGGTAAATTCGGTTTCATCATCTCCCGTGGAATAAATCGTGCCATCCACCGTGGTCAGCGCCAAGGCGAACCTGTCTGGATCTACCGCTGCCAGTTCAGGGATATAGTCAGCCAAAGCGCCCTGATCATTATCCTGACAGACCGTTAATACATGCTGGAGATAATCGGGCACCGGGGTTTTCATTCAGATAGATCCTTTATATTTTTATCCTGTTTCCACCTTAAATTTTCAGGATAAAACTACAAGTCCAAATTGGTAGCATTTTATAAATACATCCATCGATTTGGACTAAAACAAATGCCTTTTCAGCTCAATGATCATCAGGAGTGAGGGGCATTTTGATATTATTTTTTTGAGTTTTTATAAAATATCGAGCGGTTCAATAGGTCATTTTGATCAGTTTAAGTGTCAATTTTATTTATATTTTTCATCGCAATAAATGATATTATTCACACACCTGCTCACATTATAATCTAATATGCTGATCCTGGATTTGAATTTTTACAGTCTACTCGTGCCCAGCATCATGTCGAGCTTGGGGATCATCACGCTGAGTATTTCCTATTATAAAGGCTTACCTAATTATTTAAGATCTTATGCTTATGCACTGATTCTGATTGGCGTGACGATATTACTCAATACCGTTTTATCTGCATCAGTTTTAGTTGAAATATCTAGTTTAATTGCTGCTCTTTACTTCTTGTCCTGTACATTTCACAGCAAAGCCATTTATGAGCGTTTAAAAATCGACTATATATGGCCAAACTATATTTACCTGATTGCCTTGGGTGCGTTTGGCATTTACTACTTTACCCAAGTGACTGCTGACCAGACTGCCCGTTTGCTGATTATTGGTATCATTACTGCGGGAATTTATTTGCACCGCCCGATTGCCTTTATTCGGACGAGCACACGCTTACGTATCGACAGTTATCTGAAAATTTTTACCTTTGCGACTGTGTTTATCATCATGGGACGTGCCTTGCTGTTCTCTGTTTTACTTGAGGATCAGGGATTTGTCGCCCATTACGAACCAGCGTGGGCATTTACGCAGCTGCTCCTGCTCCTGATTGATCTGATCTTTTTAGGTTTATTCATTGGCTGTGCAATTTTGGATCTGGTGCGAAAGTTGCAACGGGAGCGCCATCACGACCCATTGACCGGATTATTAAACCGTCGTGGCTTTGAAGCCTATATTCAAAAAATAGATCCCAATCCTGCCTTACAGCATGCAGTTTTGATGGCAGATCTAGATCATTTCAAAGCCGTTAATGATCGTTATGGACATCAGGTCGGTGATCTGGTTTTACAACATATCAGTCAGATATTTAAAGCCAATATTCGGGGCAAAGACCAGGTGTCACGTATTGGTGGTGAAGAGTTTCTACTCGTCTTGCATGATATTCAAAAGGATGCCGCCTTTAAAATTGCTGAACGAATCCGGTTGCAGCTTGAAGAAACCCCATTACATCATGAGCAGCAGCATATTTATCTGACTATCAGTATCGGTATCAGCTTCTTCAATCATCCTAATCAGATTAAAGAAGCCACTTTAGCTGCTGATCATGCCATGTATCAGGCCAAACAGATGGGTCGCAATCAGGTTCAATTCGCTCAAGAGAAAATTGCCTGAATTTGATCAGGCTTTAAATTATTTGACTTTGGTCTTGCGAATCATTTTGTACAGTACCTTAGGTGAAATACGCGAAACCAGCACGCCGAGTTTTTCTTTCTTGCCGCCAATCACAATATATTCTTCGCCACACTGCAAGGCTTGTACGCTTTGACGGGCAAAATCCTCTGCCGACAGACCATTTTCAATCGCTTCATCCTGCTTGGCTTGAGGCTTGCCTTCCCCATTTAAGGCATTAAACGAGACATTGGTTTGAACAAAACCCGGGAAAATCACCGAGACTTGAACGCCCTGATCAGCAACTTCAGCACGCAAGCTGTTAGCCCACATATGAATCGCTGCTTTGGCTGCTGAATAAGAAGCTCGATACTGGGTGCCGAGCAGACCTGCCACACTGGAAATAAATACAATACGACCTGATTTTTGTGCCAGAAAGGTCGGCAATACCATTTTGGTAAGAAACACCTGAGAGAAATAATCCACTTCCATAATGGCACGTTCAGTCTGCATGGTGGTATCGGCAATCAGGGCACGCTGGCTGAGTCCGGCATTGTTAATCAGCCAGTCAATCTGGCCTTTTTGCTGCAAAACCTGATCATAGGCATGGCGAACCTGGCTTTCATCTGTAATATCAGCCGTGATGGAAATATGCTGTTCAGGATTATTTAAATGCTGACGTACCTTTTCCAGTTCTTCATGCCGGCGTGCAGTCAGTACCACCTGGGCCCCGAGTGCAGCACATTGCTGTGCAATCGCCTTGCCAATCCCTGAAGATGCGCCGGTAATCCAGACCACTTTTCCATTTAAGTCTTCAACTTTCGCCATGAAATCCTCTTTCCCTTGTTTTAATGAATATGGTGCGGCATTTCATCTTCCAGAAATGCCAGCAAATGCTCAAAATAATAACTCATGGTATCGGCATCATAGATGCTACCGAGCTTGTCAAAACGTTTATAGCCTAACTGGGTGGTTAAATGAATCACCCCATTCAAGGTTTTATCGACCACGACATTAAATTTCAACATTTTTTTCGGTTCACGGATCAGATGTGTCACCCCTTGATCGACCACCTGAGTAAAGGCTTTTAAAGCCGGCGATACATACTGGTGATTACCATTTTTCATCTGGTCAATACAGCCCAGCAGCTCCATCACCAGCAACTTTTCCACCGGATATCGGACGAAGGCATCACCTTGATGCTCATAGGTCATGCAATGCAAATAGTTCACCATAGGCATCAGCCGCTCATTGCCAAACAGCGAAACCGACCAAGGCATATATTTACGGGTGTTATGCATAATCTGCTGAATCACTTTTTCGGACTCACCGTCCGGTGACTTGGCCAGCTGCACCACCTGACCAAAAATCTGGTCAATAATTTCACAGGCCATATCGGCCAGATTTTCACCTAAGGGTCTGGCCAGACTGTCTTGCTCGCCCGCATTTAATCTGGAATGGATCTCTTTAAAGCGCTGATGGGTTTCGGGTTGAAGCTTCAGGGAAATGCTATAGCTCATCTTATTATCCTTTTTGATATGCTGCGATGAGTCGCGTTTTTTATCGTTCTATCATACGTTGAGTTGCTATACATGCCAATTGGCTAAAGTTTGCATTTGGTTAAGCTGCCGCATGCACTATTTTTTTTGCTACAATAGATCCAATTTTTCATTCACTTTTGATCTGTTTAGACTATGACTGACTCAGCGCAAAATATCGCGACAACCTACGATCCGACCGAGATCGAGAAAAAATGGTACCAAACTTGGGAAGAGCGTGGTTACTTTAAGCCGTCTGAAAAAGGCGAATCTTTCTGTATCATGATTCCGCCACCAAACGTCACGGGTAGCCTGCACATGGGTCATGGTTTTAACAATGCCATCATGGATGCGCTGACCCGTTATAACCGTATGTCTGGTAAAAATACGCTTTGGCAGCCAGGTACGGACCACGCAGGTATTGCAACGCAAATGGTGGTTGAGCGTCAGTTGGGTGCGCAAGGTGTCAGCCGTCATGACTTGGGTCGTGAAAAGTTCATCGAAAAAGTTTGGGAATGGAAAGAACAATCTGGCGGTAATATTACCCGTCAAATCCGTCGCCTAGGTTCTTCAGTTGACTGGTCACGTGAACGCTTCACCATGGATGAAGGTCTTTCAAACGCGGTAAAAGAAGTGTTTGTAAAACTTCACGAAGAAGGTCTGATTTACCGTGGTAAACGCCTCGTTAACTGGGATCCAAAATTACAAACTGCCCTTTCTGACTTAGAAGTTGAGGCTGATAAAGAAGAAGCAGGTTCATTGTGGCACTTCAAATACTTCTTTGAAGATAAGTCACTGCGTACCCACGATGGTAAAGATCACATCGTAGTTGCAACAACGCGTCCTGAAACATTGCTAGGCGATACAGCGGTTGCTGTTGCGCTTGATGATGAACGTTATGCTGCACTTGTAGGTCAAAACATCATCCTACCAATTACAGGTCGTGCGGTTCCAATCGTTAAAGACGAATATGTAGACAAAGAATTTGGTACAGGCTGTGTAAAAATCACCCCTGCACATGACTTCAATGACTATGAAGTAGGTAAACGCTGCGAATTGCCAATCATCAACATCTTCAATAAAAATGCTGAAGTGTTGGCTGAGTTTGAGTACATCGCAAAAGCGGGTGAGCAAATTTCGAAAACCATTCCTGCACCTGCAGAATACGTTGGTTTAGAGCGTTTTGAAGCACGTAAGAAGATCGTTGAACAAGCGGAAGCTAAAGGCTGGTTAGACCAAATCCAACCATATACGTTGAAACCACCTCGCGGTGACCGTTCAGGCGTGATCGTTGAGCCACTACTTACAGACCAATGGTATGTAAAAATTGCCCCTCTTGCACAACCTGCAATTGAAGCGGTTCAAGACGGTCGTATCAGGTTCGTGCCTGAGCAGTACAGCAACATGTACATGGCATGGATGAACAACATCCAGGACTGGTGTATTTCTCGTCAATTGTGGTGGGGTCACCGTATCCCGGCTTGGTACGATGCAGAAGGCAATGTTTACGTGGGTCGTGACGAAGCTGAAGTTCGTGCGAAAAACAACATCCCTGCTAATGTTCAATTAGATCAAGACGAAGACGTATTGGATACATGGTTCTCTTCAGGTCTTTGGACATTCTCAACTTTAGGTTGGACTGGCGACGAAGCAAAAGACAAAGAAAATTACTTCTTAAATACATTCCACCCAACAGATGTATTGGTGACAGGTTTTGACATCATCTTCTTCTGGGTTGCACGTATGATCATGCTGACCATGCACTTCATGAAGAATGAAGATGGTACGCCACAAGTGCCGTTTAAAACTGTGTACGTTCACGGTTTGGTACGTGATGGCGAAGGTCAGAAAATGTCTAAATCTAAGGGTAACGTACTTGACCCATTAGACTTGATTGACGGTGTAGATCTTGAAACCCTAGTACAAAAACGTACAACTGGTTTGATGAACCCGAAACAAGCGGCGAAGATTGAAAAATCGACTCGCAAAGAATTCCCTGAAGGTATTCAATCTTACGGTACAGATGCTGTTCGTTTCACATTCTGTGCGCTTGCAAACACCGGTCGTGACATTAAGTTCGATATGAAGCGTGTTGAAGGCTACCGTAACTTTGCTAACAAAATCTGGAACGCAACCCGTTTCGTGATGATGAATGTCGAAGGTCAAACCATTGGTTCAGAAGCTCGTCAAGACCTTTGGGAATTGCCTGAACAGTGGATCGTAAGCCGTCTACAAAAAGCGACTGCTGCGGTACAAACTGCGTTTGCAACCTACCGTTTAGACTTGGCTGCACAAGCAATTTACGAATTCATCTGGAATGAATACTGTGACTGGTATGTAGAACTAACCAAGCCTGTACTCAACGATGAAAACGTATCTGAAGAGCGTAAAGCTGAAGTTCGTCGTGTATTGCTTGCGGTGATGGAAGCATCTTTACGCCTTGCTCATCCGTTAATGCCGTACTTAACTGAAGAAATTTGGCAAACGCTTGCGCCTAAACTTGGTATCGCTGGCGAAACCATTATGTTGGCGCCGTACCCTGTTGCTGAGCAAGCATTGATTAATGACCAGGCTGAAGCAGATATGCAATGGCTGCAAGGTTTGATTGGTGCGGTACGTAACATCCGTGGTGAGATGGGCTTAGGTAATGCTCGTTTGTTGCCTGTTTTGCTGCAAAACACGACTGATGCTGAAAAAGCGCAGATCGCACGTATTGAACCTTTGTTTAAAGCATTGGCGAAAGTTGAAAGCATCACTTTCCTTGCTGATGGCGAACAACCACCATTGTCTTCATCATCTGTCGTTGGTCACGTATCTGTATATGTTCCAATGAAGGGCTTAATTGACCCTAAAGCAGAATTGGGTCGTCTACAAAAAGACTTGGACAAGGTTCAAAAACAGCATGACCAAATTGCCACTAAACTTGGCAATGAAGGTTTTGTAGCGAAAGCACCTGCTGCTGTGGTTGAAGGTGAGAAAGTGAAACTTGCTGAGTTTGCTGATCAGTTAGCGAAGATTAAAGCGAATATGGAGCAGATTGCAGCGCTTTAATGCTGTAGTTTGATATTTAAAAAAGCCACCTATGGGTGGCTTTTTTTGGATCTATAATTTATAAATATAACTATTAAAATTAATTAGATAGTCAATGATGAAAATTTCAAAAATTCATATCGAAAACTTTCGGGGCCTTAAAAATATTGATTTAACACCTTCACAGATGAATTGTGTCATTGGCGAAAATAATGCAGGTAAATCCACTGTTCTCTTAGCTATCAATTTATTTCTTAAAGGTACGAAAATCTCAGAATCTGATTACTATGAGAAGTCTAAAGAGATTTTCATTGATATAACTTTTACCGATATAAATGAGAATGACTTAAATAAAATTTCAGACGAAGAAAACAGAACTAGAATTCAAAATATAATAGAAAATGATTCAATAAGTTTCCGTAGAAAATATAAACTAGATTATACAAGTGATCTGCTTTGTTATAAAAAAGTCCCAACCAACGAAATTTATAGATCTGATTGGATTGCTAGTGAGCTTAAAGGAAAAAAACCAGCAGAAATCAAAAGGTTTTTAACTGATATTTATGGACTCAATCAAGATATCGTGAGTTCAATTTCATCACAAATTGCAGCAAAAGAAAAGATTGAAGAAATAACAGAAAGCCTTTCGGAAGATAACTTTCATTTTGATTGGGAAAATTTACCTACAGGGTTTAGTAACACGGTTACACCAATATTTCCTGAACCAATATATATACCAGCCGTAAAAGATTTTAGTGATGAAACAAAAACAAAAGAAAGTACTAGCTTTGGTAAATTAATAAAAATTTTGTTTACACAAATTGAAAAATCTCCAGAGTTTTTGGATATTAAAAATTCTTTTGAAAAACTCAATAAAATGTTGAATCGTCAGCTTGTTAAAGAGGAAGATGGTACAGAAAATATTGTAGATGAACGATTACCGAGTCTTCAATTACTAGAAATGGAAATAGAAAAGGTTTTTCAAGAAAGCTTTTCACAAATAAAATTAGAGTTCCAAATTCCTAATCCAGAAGTAAAACAAATTTTTAATAGCACACAAATTTTGATAGATGATGGTATAAAAACCACTATTGATTATAAAGGTGATGGTGTTAAGCGTACTTTGGTTTTTTCTATCCTTAGAACTTACGTTGAGAAGCTTAATTCTGATAATCAAAATACTGATTATATTTTTCTGTTTGAAGAACCTGAGTTGTACCTCCACCCTAATGGTCAAAGAATTCTTTATAATCTTCTTGAAAAATTATCATCAAAAGATCAAGTATTTGTCACTACTCATTCTCCAAACTTTTTTTCTGCTACAGCTAAAGAAACTTGTTTTATTAAAATATATAAGGACTTTTCTTCAGCGCCTCCATGTTCAAAAGCCAAAGAAATTAACTTTGTTCAAAATAGTTCTTACAAAGATGCTTTCCAAATTATTTGTTATGAAAACAGTACTCCTGCTTTCTTTTCCAAAAAGGTTCTTTTAGTGGAAGGTGATTCAGACCTCATATTTCTAAAAGGGCTATCAAAATTTATTAATGAATCTTATTGTTTCGAAAAAACGAACATTCCAATTATTAGAATAAATGGAAAAATGAATACTAAACGGTTTTATGATTTTTATAAACATTTTGATATTGAAGTATTTACCCTCTTAGATTTAGATATTCTAATTGATGGATTTGATAAATTGGAGCTAGGAGCACAAACTTCAGAGCTTCAAGATTTGAGAATTAATCTATTAACAAGACTTGATCAGATATGCGAAGAACAAGGTATTGAAAGCAAAATCAAAGGTTCGATCATTTCAGAGTAGGTAAAGAAACGCACATGGCAAGATAAGTATAGTCGATTAAAAGAATTAGCACATAAAGTCAAAAATCAAGAAGCAATTACAGATATAGAACTGCAAGAAATTGATGAGCTTTTCGAATTTGAAACTAATAATAAGCGTCGAGAAGCTTTAAAATTACCTGAAACTTTCTATTTAAAAGAAAAAATTCAGTTAATAACTCGGTTATATGATTTAGGCTATTTTGTATTAAATTTAGGAGCAATTGAAGCTTATTATCCTAAACATACTTCAGGTGAAGATAAACCATCTAAAGCGTTAAATGCTTTAAAAATTATTAAAGAAGCAAATATTAGTTATCTCCCTAAAATATCGTATAAGCAGAATGAACAGTGCGAACTCAGCCTGATAATGACTAAGATTTTTTCCTAGTTCCCTCACCCCAGCCCTCTCCCAAACGGCATAGGTATCTACACATCTTTAGGTACTTAATGCAATTGTTGCGATTTCATTCAGTTCATCTATTGAATATTCCGAGAGCAGTTGAAGAGTGTTCAGTAAAATCGAAAGTCCTGCCAATATTGCAG
>NZ_JBAPXX010000019.1:0-32295 GCF_049284435.1 Acinetobacter sp.
AAGGTTTTGATCCAAACGCATTCCAAGGCGGCGAAGGTCAACAACAGCAAAAAGCTGATGACGGCGTTGTAGATGCTGAATTCACTGAAGTAAAAGATGACAAAAAATAATTTGTCGCTTTAACTGAAAAGCCGCGCGAAAGCGCGGTTTTTTTATTTCTCAGCTTGAAGGAATAAAATAAAAATTACCTAAATTTGATCGTATTTTCAGGCAAAGCTGTTTAAGTTAAATCAAACATGACAATAGCATCAACCATGAAAATTCTAATTTTTTTGCCTTTACTCACTAGCCTGAGCCTGACAGCCTGCACCCTACCTGTGGTATCTACTCCATCTCAGATCACTTCAACTCAATCTACCCAAGCCGTTGCCCAATTATTTGATCAGGCGCAAAGCTCTGGTGTTTTAGTGATTCAGCGTGGTCAACAGGTACAGGTCTATGGTAATGATTCAAGTCGTGCAAATACCGAATATGTTCCTGCCTCTACTTTTAAAATGCTCAATGCCCTGATTTGCCTGCAACATGGCAAAGCCACAACCAATGAAATTTTTAAATGGGATGGCAAGAAACGCAGTTTCGCAGCCTGGGAAAAAGACATGACTCTCGGCCAAGCTATGCAAGCTTCTGCTGTACCCGTCTATCAGGAACTGGCGCGTCGTATTGGCCTTGAACTGATGCAACAGGAAGTGCGACGCATCCAATTTGGTAATCAGCAGATTGGTCAGCAGGTCGATAACTTCTGGTTGGTGGGCCCTTTGAAAGTTACTCCAAAACAGGAAGTCGAATTTGTCTCTGCTCTAGCCCGAGAGCAACTTGCCTTTGATCCACAAGTCCAGCAGCAAGTCAAAGCCATGTTACTGCTACAGGAGCGGCAAGCTTATCGACTATATGCCAAATCCGGTTGGGGCATGGATGTGGAACCGCAAGTCGGCTGGCTCACCGGCTGGGTTGAAACACCGCAGGCTGAAATAGTGGCATTTTCACTGAATATGCAGATGCAAAATGGTATGAATCCGGCGATTCGCCTTGAAATTTTGCAGCAGGCTTTGGCCGAATTAGGGCTTTATCCAAAAGCAGAAGGATAATGCAAATAAGCATGGGAAAAGCGTTAAAATTGAGCTATATTTTTAAAAAATAAACATTTAAATAAAAGTATGCGCCTTCTGCTCTATCTGCTCGTAGTGGGATTGATCATGTCTGCCTATCTGCATATGCAAACTACAACCCATCCACAACTGCGCTATAACTCGCTGGCTGATCGCTTGACTCATCCTTTCGATACGCGTTTACGTTTCCGGATTGATCAAGTTGATTCAGGTTTTGGACTGAGCAAAGATCAAGTGATTCAACTGAGCAAGGAAGCGATCGAGATCTGGCATCAGGGAAGCAATCGTGACGATTTGATGGTCTATGATGAAAACGCCAGGCTGAGTATTCACTTAATCTATGATCAACGCCAGCAAGACTATGATGCCTTGAAAAAAGTCGAAAAACAGTTACTGGCAGATGACGCCAAGTATCAACGTCAGGTCAAAAATCTGGAAGCATCTCATCAGCATCTGGAAAGTCAGCAGCAACGCCTGATCCAGCAAAGAGATCAGATGAATAGTGAATTTCAGGCTCTGCAGCAACGACGCCGTCAGCCGAATTTATCTGCTTATGAGCGTGAGCAGATTGAATATGAAGTCTTGGCTTTACAGCGTAAATCGGAAAGTTTTCAACAGGAACTTCAGTACCTGCAGGAACAGCAAAGTTCCTTTAATATGAATGTTTCCATGCATCAACATGGTCTGCAAAATCATCAACAGAATATCATTCAAGCCCAACAGCGTTTCCCTGCCCGCGAATTTCATAAAGGCGTGTTTATGGGCAATCAAATTCATGTCTATCAGTTTGATGCAGAAGATGATCTTCGTCTGACTCTGGCACATGAACTCGGACATGCCTTGGGTCTGTATCACCATAATGACCCGGAAGCACTGATGTATCCGATGCTGGGTAAACAGAATCTGCAACACTTCCAGCTGCGACCTGCAGACAAGACCTTGCTTTATAACCGTTAAGTGATTAGTCCCAATCCCTTAATTAATTTAAGTGTATAAGTATTATAAAAAACACTCTATTCTGATTTCATGTTATTGTGATTGGCTAAATTGTTCAGGCCATCTTTGGAGATTCGTGTGAGTTACTACCATATTTTAATTGAAGTAAATGACCACATTAGTACGATTGATGAAACCCGTGATATCGAGATCTTTGATATCGAGGACATCCAACCCTATCTTCATTCGATTTTGCTGCCTTATTTCAATGAACAACTGATTGAACTCGACGATGAAAATCTGGAATATAAAGATATTCTGCATCTGGAAATCAAACAGACCTTATTACCGATCAATGACCTGATCGAAGAAGAACAGCGTCTGTTGCCAAGCGATACCGATATTACTATTAGCGCCTATGAAATTTTTAATAACCGCGAGTTAAGTCAGGATGTCACTACAGTGATCTTTGACCTGCTTGAAGCGGTAAAACTGGATAGCTAAACTTTCTCCAGATATAAAAAAGTCCTCATTGAGAGGACTTTTTTTGTGCATGGATTTAGATCGAGAATGAAGATCCACAACCACAGGTCGTAGTCGCATTCGGGTTTTGTACCACGAAACGTGAACCTTCCAGACCTTCTAAATAATCCACAACCGAACCGACCAGATATTGATAACTCAGTGAATCGACTAGGACTTTAACATCGCCATTGGCAAATTCTGCATCATCTTCATTCTGGCTTTCCGCAAAGTTAAAGCCATAAGAGAAACCTGAACAGCCGCCACCGGTCACATAGACACGGAGCATTAAGTCTTGGTTACCTTCACTGTCACGCAACTGGCGTACTTTATTTGCGGCATTGTCGGTGAGCACAAGCGCTTGGGCATTCATGGCGGATTCCTCTGTTGAATGGAATGTCTTTAAAAAGAAAAGACCATATTTAAGTATAGCACACTCAATATATGGTCAGTCTGCACAGATTAAAAGTCAAATCAGAGTAATTTTATCAGGATTATTTATAGTTCTCATCCTGTAAGGCACATTCAAAGTTTTGCGGATTCTGTTTGCAGCGGAATTGCCACAGCAATTTCATCATGCGTTTGTCATAAACCCCGCGTTTGGTCAGGTCAATTCGGGAATCCCGCATCATTTTTTGATAACCTGGTTTATCTGCCGCAGGAATATCCATCCAGAATTTCGATGGAATATCCGCTTTCATTTTACCCAAAATACCAAAGGCACGCGGTAACTGGCTCTTGACCCATTCACGTGATTTTTGTCCGTATCCTGCCGGGAATTTATCGGGACGGATAATAATATTACCTGTAACCTGCAATACCGGATAATTCACAATCGCACCTTTATTACCTAACCCTTTATGTAATTCTAAAGGCTTAAATGCTGCAGCTGGTGCACCGATAATATCCACCTGACCATTGTTAAACATACTGGCAAAATTGCTGATTTCGGCACTCACTGCTTGTGCACCGACCTGCTGTACCATGATTTTTTGTGCCTCGTCATGGCTTAGTACCGCAATTTTTTTACCGGCTGCTTTGGCAACGGTATTAATACTGCGGTCGTTCACTAACAGAAAAGCATCACCTACCGGAATCACTCCAACAATTTCATATTTACCTTGCAGCATTTGTTTGGCGAAGGTGGGACTGGCCAAGCCCTGCATCACTTTAACCGCCAGATTCAGATCGGTGATAGCCCCGATTGCATCCAGAGAACCGGTAAAATTATTAAACTGACGGCCACGCATCCCGGTAACACTAATGCCGTCACATTTCCCGGCTTTAAAATCTTCTGCAACCACCGCTTCATTGGTGTTCACCCGCAGTTCGACATCTGCACCCCAGTTTTTGGCTGCCAACTGATAGTCTTTCATCACACTATAGACATCACCGTTTTTACCGACCAGATCAAATACGCAAATCACCTGTTTGGCTTGCGCCAGCCCTGAAACAGCCAGTGTCGCCGTAGCCAATGCCAGTGCTTTCCATCCTCTATGCATCATCCTCATTTCCTTATCGCTTGTTTTTGTTATTGCAGTTTTAATCACATGTGATTGTTTTTTATATAAAAAATTCGACTTTAATAGTTAATCAAGCTTAAGCTATTTTATTCGCTACACAATGGCAGATCTGACCTGGTTCAGCCATAAAAAAGCCTAGATCAATCTAAGCTTTTTTCTTTAAAAATCAGATTATTCGCCAGCAATTGAACATTCAAAGTTGGCCTTATCGACAGAACAGCGTGCACGTTTTAAGACCGACATCATGCTGGCATCATAGATTCCGCGTTTGGTCATGTCCATCCGGCCATCACGTAACATTTTCTGATACTTGGTTTTATCTTCAGCGCTCAGATTCATTTTATATTTCGACGGAATACCCGCTTCCAGACGGCTGATCATCCCCATGCTCTTTGGCAGGTTTTTGATAAACCAGTCACGCGATTTCTGTCCAAAACCTGCGGGGAATTTTTCCGGACGAATCACAAAATCAGAGGTGACATGCAGCACCGGGAAATTAAACATCGCGCCGTTATTACCCAGACCTTTATAGATTTCTAATGGCTTGTAGGCATAAGCAGGCGCACCGACCATATCCACCTGACCATTGTTAAATTTGGCGACAAAGTTGGAAACATCTGAGATCACTGCCTGCGCACCGACGCGCTGTACCATGATTTTCTGGGCATCGTCATAGCCGAGTACGGCGAATTTCTTCCCTGCGGCTTTTTCAATCGAATTGATATTCTTGTCACGAACGAAAATAAATGCCGAACCCAGCGGGGAAATACCGGCAATTTCGTATTTCTTGCCGCCCATATTGCTGACCATTTTCGCTGCATTACGTTTGTCCAGAGCAAAACTGATCGCGCGCTGGGCAATGGCATTGCTTGGTGCGCCGCCCAGCGCATCAATGGAACCGGCAAATTTATTGTATTGACGGGCACGCATGGCGGTCATAAACACACCATCACATTTACCCGCCTTAAAGTCATTGTCGGCAACCGCTTCATCCTGACGGGCAATCAGATTGATTTCTGCGCCCAAGCCTTTTGCAGCCAGTGCCCATTCTTGCGCCATCTGGAAAGACTCACCGGATTTACCCAGTAAGTCAAACACACAGATATCGACTTTTTCTGCATGCGCCGCACTTGCAAAACCAAATGCAGAGAATGCAGCCAATGATAAGAGTGTTTTTTTCATTGTAGTTATCCTTTGAAATCTTGTTATTCGCTGAGTGTCCGTACACGGAACAAATATTAAGCAAGTTTAATTAAAAAAAATAGAGCATTTACTCCATTTAAAGCCAGCATTTTGGCCTATAAAGATAAATTAGCAGTAGTCGCCTAGGTTATTTTCAAATATATATTTAAATATCAATATTTTAATATTTAAAACTGCTTTCTTATAATTACATTTACCCAGATATAGTTACAAAGATATACATGATTTCAGATTTATTCGCCACCAATCGAACACTCAAAATTGGTTCTTTCTACCGTACAACGCGCGCGTTTCAATACGTTCATCATTCCCTGATCATAAATCCCCTGCCGGGTTAAATCGATCCGCCCATCACGCAAAATCTTTTGGTAGGCTATGCGGTCTTCATGGCTTAGATTTAAAATATATTTGCTTGGAATTTCAGCTTCCATGCGCTTGACCATGGCAAAGCTGAGCGGTAACTGTTTCACAAACCAGTTTCGGGATTGCGCGGCAAAGCTTGCCGGGAACTTTTCCTGACGAATAATCAGATCGGCAGTGACATTAATCACCGGAAAATTAATCATTGCGCCTTGACTGCCTAGTCCTTTCTGTAATTCCAGTGGTTTAAATGCATAAGCCGGTGCAGCGACAATATCCACTTCGCCCTGATTAAACTTACGAATAAAATTGGAAATTTCCGACATTACCGGTACTGCTCCAATCCGGTCGACCATGATTTTTTGCGCATAGTCATAATGCAGCACGGCAAATTTCTTGCCTTTGACCTGTTCCAGTTTATTTAGGGTACGATCACGAACAAAAATATAGGCCGGCCCAATCTGGCCGATGCCTGCTACTTCGAATTTTTCTTTGCCAATCTGGGTGATCAGGCGTTTGGTATTGCGTTTATCCAGCACATAGCTGATGGCTTTCATGGCAATGTCATTATTCGGCACACCGCCAATCGCATCAATTGATCCGGCAAATTTGTTATAGGCACGGGCACGCATTGAGGTCATATAGAAGGCATCACATTTTCCGGCTTTGACAGCCTGATCGACTTTGGCTTCATCCTGATAGGCACTTAGCTGAATTTCGGCACCCCAGCCTTTTGCTGCCAGTGCCCATTCCTCCAGCAGCTTGTAAGACTCACCAGATTTCCCCAGCAAATCAAAAACACAGACATTCACTCTGGCTTGAGTTGAAGTCGACACCAAAAGACCCAGTGCCGACAAAATTAAACATCCCTTTTTCATTTTTATTTGACTCTATGGTATTTTTTGCTCGATCAGCCTGAACTATAAACCACTGTTCATGCATAAAATAGAGCTTTTACTCAACTTGTGCGTCCATCCTAGATCAATTGACAGAGGTGAAAAGCGCACTCATTTCAGCAAAAACGGTAAGATTTTTCATTTTCACAGGGCTTTCCTTTAGAATAGGCGCATCTTATTTCTTAGCTTTGATTTCTCAATGATTCAGTTAGACCAGTTATCTATACGTCGCGGTGGACGTGTTTTATTTCAAAAAGCGTCGATGCAGTTACACCCAGGATGGAAAATTGGCCTAACCGGTGTCAATGGTGCTGGAAAATCAACCCTGTTTTCAGCCTTGCTGGGCGGCATGGAATCGGACACCGGTTCGCTGACCCGACCTGCGGTATGGACCGTGGCGCATATGGCTCAGGAAATCAAAGCATTGAATATGAAAGCCATTGATTTCGTATTGTCGGGTGATGAGGAATACTGGGATATTCAGCAGAAACTCGATCAGCCGGATCAACTGGATGATGCAGAACTGGCCCATTTATATGGCCGTTTTGATGAAATTTCAGGTTATTCAGCTCCCGCTAAAGCTTCACAACTGATGGCCGGTCTGGGCTTCTTTGAACATCAATCACAACTGGATGTTTCAAGTTTTTCCGGTGGCTGGCGGATGCGTTTAAACCTGGCGCGTACCTTAATGAGCCGTTCAGATTTATTGCTCCTCGATGAACCGACCAACCATCTGGACTTGGATGCGATTCTCTGGCTCGAAGACTGGCTCAAGGCTTATGAAGGCACCCTAGTACTGATTTCACATGACCGGGACTTCCTCGATGCGATTACCGATCACATTTTACATATCGAAAATCAGGAACTGATTTTATATACCGGTAACTATTCGACTTTCGAGCGTACCCGTAGTGAACGTCTGGCGCAGCAGCAACAGGCTTATGAAAAGCAGCTGGAAACCCGTGCGCATCTGCAAAAATATATTGACCGTTTTAAAGCACAAGCCACCAAAGCCAAACAGGCGCAGAGCCGGATCAAACAACTGGAACGTATGCAGGAACTGTCTGCTGCGCATGTCGATACGCCATTTACCTTCAGTTTCCGTGAACCCACCAAAATGAGTTCGCCGTTATTGCAACTGGAACATGCCGATATTGGTTATGGCGATAAGCTGATTGTGACTAATGTGAATTTACAGATCACGCCAAACAGCCGGATTGGTTTACTCGGGATGAATGGTGCCGGTAAATCGACGCTGATTAAAGCGCTGGTCGGTGACTTAAAACTGATTCAGGGCCTGCGTAAAGATTCAGAGCTACTGAATATTGGTTATTTTGCCCAGCATCAGATGGATGCACTGGATGGCAATGCCAGCCCGATGTTACAGCTGGCACGTATCGCAGATAAAAAAATCAGTGAAGCCAGCCTACGCTCCTTCTTGGGCAGCTTTGGTTTTAGCGGCGAACGTATGGATACGCCAAGTGAAAGTTTTTCGGGTGGTGAACGTGCACGTTTGGCCCTAGCGCTGATTGTATGGCAGCGTCCGAATGTACTAATTCTGGATGAGCCGACCAACCATTTAGACCTAGATATGCGTCATGCACTCACTATGGCCTTGCAAGATTTCCAGGGTGCCGTGGTTCTGGTTTCGCATGAACGTCAGCTCATCGCCAGCGTCTGTGATGAACTGCTACTGGTACATAATGGTCAATGCCGTGAGTTTGATGGTGATCTCACTGCCTATGCTGACTGGTTACGTCAAGCCCGTATTGAGATGATCAAAAAGGGACAGAAGCCAGCAGAACCCGTGAAATCCCAAGTCGAAGTCAAACCAACCATTTCCAAACTGGACAAAGAGGCACAACGTAAAGAAGCTGCTCGCCAGCGTGAGTTGAGTCGTCCGATTCGCAAGAATATTGAAAAATGCGAAGTACAGATGGCCAAACTGCAGCCGCGACTGGCTGAAATTGAAACCCTGTTAGGTGACAGTGCTTTATACGAAGCATCACGTAAAAATGATTTGCTGAAACTAATGAATGAGCAAACCGAGCTAAAAGCCAAACTGGAAACAGCCGAAGAACAGATGCTGGAACTGATGATGGAACTGGAAAGTCTGGAACAGTCGTTCTAAAGCTCTTTTAGTAAGATTCAAGATAAGAGAGATGAGTAACCAGCGTTGCTCATCTCTTTTTTATTCACTATTTTTAATGTTTTCTCTTCCATTTTTACCCCCTGTATTTTTTATCTACTTCTAGATGCTTCTTTAATTCGGTTCTTTTCTACTCATTCGACACATAAGGTCATGAATTACGTAAACCCTATATAAGTTTATTTTTTAAACAGCTGGATGCCTTATTTCATACATTAATTTACAGCGTGCTGTTTCATCCTAAGGCTCTAATACAAGTGTTTTTTTAATTTTTGGCAGCCTTGCTACGAGTCTGTTTAATGTTGAACTAGAGAGAGGAAATCCGCATGCGTGCTCTTACCTATCATGGTGCTCGGGATGTACGAGTTGAATCCGTTCCAGACCCGGTGATTCAGGAACCAGATGACGTTATTTTAAGGGTGACAGCCACCGCCATCTGTGGCTCAGATCTGCATTTATACCGGGGTAAAATCCCGGCCACTGAAGACGGTGATATTTTCGGCCATGAATTTATGGGAATTGTAGAAGAAGTCGGCCCTGAAGTAACCGAAGTCAAAAAAGGTGACCGGGTGATTATTCCCTTTGTGATTGCATGCGGTCACTGTTTTTTCTGTGAACATGAACTCATGGCTGCCTGCGAAAATACCAATACCGGCCGTGGTGCAATTCTCAACAAAAAACAGATCCCACCAGGGGCAGCTTTATTTGGCTTTAGCCATCTGTATGGTGGTGTACCGGGTGGTCAAGCTGAATATGTGCGGATTCCCAAGGGCAATGTCGGACCATTTAAGGTGCCAGGTTCCCTGCCTGATGAAAAAGTATTATTCCTGACCGATATTCTGCCAACCGCCTGGCAAGCAGTGAACAATGCCCAAGTCGGTCGAGGTTCCAGTGTGGCGATTTATGGTGCTGGCCCGGTCGGTCTGCTTTCTGCCGCCTGTGCGCGGATGCTCGGTGCCGAGCAGATCTTTATGGTCGATCACCATCCTTACCGTCTGCGTTTCGCACATCAAACCTATGGGGTGATTCCGGTCAATTTTGATGAAGTCGATGCCGCTGAATTTATCATTCAAAATACCACGGGTTATCGTGGAGTCGATGCCATCATTGATGCGGTCGGTTTTGAAGCCAAAGGTAGCATGCTGGAAACCGTAATGACCAGCCTGAAATTAGAAGGTTCGAGTGGTTCAGCGCTAAGACAATGTATTGCAGCGGTCCGCCGCGGCGGTGTGGTGAGTGTACCTGGAGTTTATGCTGGTCCAATTCATGGTTTCCTGTTTGGTGATGCCTTTGACAAAGGTTTAACCTTTAAAATGGGACAAACCCATGTGCATAACTACTTGCCGCAGTTGCTAGAACATATTGAAAATGGAGATCTGTCTCCAGATCTGATTATTACCCATCGCATGAAACTGGAAGATGCTGCGGAAGGTTACCGTATTTTTGATAAAAAGGAAGAAGACTGCCGTAAAGTCATTCTAACGCCATAAATATTATTAAAAAAAAGCGCCGTCAGGTGCTTTTTTATTTTTCATCGTCATTTTATCAAATCCTCTTTTTCCTGTTTCTAAGCAATAAGATTTCAGCAACCCCCATCCATCTTTTCTATCGATGAGTGAAAGAAGCACTCAATTTCCAATAATGAAATCAAGAAATAAGTAAAAAATTAGAATTAAAAAAGTTAAGCAAAAATCGATAAAAGTATGATTTTAAATAAAAATGAAAGTTCACTTGATTATTAAATTAATTATGTAGCTTAGCTACACCCTGAATTTTTAATTAAAAATATGTTCCACGCCAATGATTAGAAAAACTACAATGTATCCACAAGCACATAATTTATAATAATTTTTTTATTTTAAAACCAATCCAAGGAATCATCTGGTCACACTAACAATATCTCGCCAAATCTATTTTTAAATTTAAAATGCTATTTTAAATTTAAAAACATTTATCCACAAGACAATAGAGTTTAAATTTGAATTTAAAATAAAGAATTAATACATGGATTAAAGCTTGTGGAAAAATAGTATCTTATTCACATATAAATTATGGATAACTTTAGAGTTATCCACATATCTGATCAGGCTTGCTATATGCTTAAAGCAATATCATTCACGTATTATTTAGCTGATTAGAACAAATTTCTTATAAGCTATTGAAAATTTAAAATTTAGTTTTAGCAGCTTTTTATTTATTTTTGAGATATTGGATCTTCTGAATAGGCTATTTATTATTTTTTAGTCGAATCCACATGAAGTATTCGATCTGTTTTTATTACACGTATCTTTAAATACCACTTTGACTAATATAGTTTTCGCTTAGTGTTGTGAACCGCGTGCATACTTCTCATCGTATCAAGAGCGTCCTTCTACCTCACTTTCCTATTCAAAAATTATCTTAGAAGTTCCGAGGCAGATTATTTTTATAACGATATACTCATGCAGATTTTAGGTATTCTCCTGAACTGCTGATGTATACATAAACCCTTTTTTAGAGTCGATCTGGTTTATTCAACTTGGCTTTTAAAAACTAAAATGAACCCGTTCTATATCTAAAAACCTGTCCAAAATTACTTTATTCTGCCTAGCACACAGGATATGAGTAAAAAAAATCAAACATAAAAAAACGCCTTTCGAGGCGCTTTTTTATCTTTGATTTTATCCTGAGAGATCAGGCATCAATATCTGCATTCAAGGCATTTTCTTCAATGAAGGCACGACGTGGTTCTACATCATCGCCCATCAGGCAAGAGAACATACGATCCGCTTCAATCGCATCTGTGACTGTCACTTGCAGCATGTTACGATTATCTGGATCCATGGTGGTTTCCCACAACTGCTCTGCATTCATCTCACCCAAACCTTTATAGCGCTGGATCATCATGCCACGACGTGAGTCCTGTAAGATATGTTGCCAAACCTGATGGAAATTGCTGACCTGAATCTTGCGATCGCCTTTTTGCAAATATGCACCCTCTTCAAGCAGGCTAAACCAGCTCTTCGAGTTCTTTAATAAACGTGCATATTCACTTGAACCTAATAGTACCGAGTCTAACAGATAGCTATGTGGCAAGTTATGTACATAGATCGTGATACGTGGCAACCAGCTTGCAGTTTTTTGACCATCTGTCAGTTCTTTTTCAAAACGCTCCAGGGTTAATTCCGGACGTAATGTTGGCTGAATGGCTTCAATCGCTACACGCAGATTCTCACCCCATGTTTCCACATAAGTTTTGTCTTCCAGCTGGTCCAGCTTAAAGCCTTCCAGTGACAGCAGGGCATCAAGCAGACTCGCAGGATAACGCTGGGTCAAACGTGCCAAGCTCTTCTGGGAAGTCTGATAATCGGCAATCACATTCGCCAGTGCTTCACCACGAATCGCAGGCGCTTCTGCACTGATATGCAGTTCCAGCTCATCAATCGCATTCGAAATCAGGTAAGTTTCCAGTGCATCATTGTCTTTAATATACTGTTCCTGCTTGCCTTTTTTCAGCTTGTAGAGTGGTGGCTGAGCAATATAAATATGACCGCGCTCGACCAGTTCCGGCATTTGACGGAAGAAGAAAGTCAGCAGCAAGGTACGGATATGCGAACCATCCACGTCGGCATCGGTCATGATGATGATTTTGTGATAACGCAACTTGTCCGGATTATATTCTTCACGACCAATACCACAGCCCAAGGCGGTAATTAAAGTACCCACTTCGGCAGACGAAATCATGCGGTCAAAACGCGCACGTTCCACGTTCAGGATTTTACCTTTCAGCGGCAAAATCGCCTGCATTTTACGGTTACGGCCCTGCTTGGCCGAACCACCCGCAGAGTCACCTTCGACCAGGTACAGTTCAGACAGTGCTGGATCTTTTTCCTGACAGTCTGCCAGTTTTCCTGGCAGACCGGCAATATCCAGTGCGCTCTTACGACGGGTCATTTCACGGGCTTTACGCGCCGCATCACGCGCACGTGCGGCATCAATAATTTTGCCAGCAATCGATTTGGCTGCTTGTGGATTTTCTAGAAGATATTCAGAAAAAGCCTTGTTCATGGCCTGCTCAACCGCAGTTTTCACTTCACTCGAGACCAGTTTTTCTTTGGTCTGTGAAGAGAATTTGGGATCAGGCACTTTTACCGATACGATCGCAGTCAAACCTTCACGCGCATCATCACCTGAAACTGCAACTTTTTCTTTTTTCAGGATATTTTCGCTATCCATGTAGTTGTTTAAACCACGGGTTAGCGCCGCACGGAAACCGGCCAGATGCGTACCACCATCCTTTTGCGGGATGTTATTGGTAAAGCAGCGCACGTTTTCCTGATAGGAATCATTCCACTGTAATGCCACTTCTACCGTAATCCCGGTATCAGCCTGTGCAGCAGTAAAATGGAAAATATCATTCAGGTGCGTCTTGCCTTCGTTAATATATTTAACAAATTCAGACAGACCACCTTCGTAGTCATAGACGTGTTCAAGATTGACGCGCTCATCGCGAAGCACGATACGTACACCTGCGTTCAGGAACGACAGTTCACGCAAACGACGCGCCAGAATATCGACATTGAATATGGTTTGGCTAAAAGTTTCAGCGCTTGGGTAGAAACGAACAGTAGTACCCGATGTCTCAGTCGTACCTGTTTCACGTAGCTTATAAACCGGATCACCATGACGATATTCCTGTTCGTAGGTTTTACCCGCACGACGAATATTCAACAGGAGTTTTTCAGACAGCGCATTGACCACTGAAACACCGACACCATGCAGACCGCCAGAGACTTTATAGCTGTTGTCATCGAACTTACCGCCAGCATGCAGAATAGTTAAAATCACCTCTGCTGCAGACACGCCTTCTTCAGGGTGAATATCGGTCGGAATACCACGACCATTGTCAGAAACTGAAACCGATTCATCTTCATGGATGGTGACTATAATTTCATCACAGTGGCCCGCCAAGGCTTCGTCAATCGAGTTGTCGACTACTTCGAACACCATGTGGTGCAGGCCTGTACCATCGTCTGTGTCACCAATATACATGCCCGGACGCTTGCGGACTGCGTCTAAACCACGTAATACCTTGATGCTAGAGGAATCATAAGCCTTTTCAATGGTTTGTTCTGTTTGAGAAGCAGCTTGATCTTCTGAACTCATGGTTTCTCCCTAGTGAAAAATAGGTCTATCCAAAGATGGGTAAAACTTAAAAAATATTATTGCACAACTTGAACAGTACCGTTTTCAACACTGAATAACTGATATGAGATAGACAAATCATGTAAGTGCTTCTGTACTGCTTCATGGTCTAAGGTGGTAATAAAAACTTGACTACCAAGTTGGCTCAATCGCTCAATTAAACGTTGTTGTGCGGTTAAATCTAATTCTGCTGTCACATCATCTGATAATACCACAGTTTCCTTATTACAAGAATGTAGCATTGCGATTTGCGACAGTTTTAATGCGATCATCAGCAGCTTTTTCTGCCCCCGCGACAGGATTACATCTGCGTCCCCCATCGGGGTCTTTAAACGCAAATCTGCGCGATGTGGACCATATTCGGTATAGCGTCGCTCGCAGTCTTTTTCATGATGATTGGTCAGGTCATTCAGCAGACCGCTTTCACTATGGAAGCCTGGACTGTATTCCAGACTGACCTGCACCTCAGGTAACAACTGTTTCAGATCATCTTCAAAAAATGGCTTCCATTGTTCCACAATCCCGACACGCTGCGAATGCAGTATTTCTCCATATTCACTCAGCATCTGGTTCCACGGTTCCAGATCGGAAAGACTGAGAAAGCGTTTGCTTTTGAGCAGGCTGTTCCGCTGTTTCAGCGCACGCGAATAATATTGCCAGGCATGATAAAATTCCGGTTCCACGTGGAACATTAACCAGTCGAGCAATTGACGTCGTGGCTTAGCCCCATGATCGATAATATCGGTACTTTGTGGATCAATCAGCTGCAAGGGCAACAGTTTGGCCAGTTGGCCCTGAGTCGCGACCAGATCACCATTGACCTTGATCAACTGTTCCCCGCCAGCCATTTTTTGCATGCCTATTTTTTCAGTCGCGGACTGTGCAAACACAATCGCATCCTGTGCGCCATGCTGGATATAATTTTTGGGAATATGGGTACGGAAGGAACGCCCGGCAGCCAGTAAATGAATCGCCTCTAAAATCGAGGTTTTACCTGAACCATTTTGGCCATAAAAAACATTAAACGGCTGCAATCCGTGGAGAGCAACCGTCTTTAAATTCCGCACACGCTCAATATGTAAACGCGTAATATGCATGTCTTATATGAATATCAGGAGCCGCGGCTTAAACACGCATCGGCATGACGACATAGGTTTGATCCGTATGCGCCGGGTCTTGTACCAAGACAGACTGATTCGCTTCAGTCATGGTCATTGACACATCATCGCCATCCAGCACACCGAGTACTTCAATCAGATACTGCGCATTAAATGACATTTCTAGCGGTGAATCGGCATATTGAATCGCCAGATCTTCAATCGCTTCATCCTGCTCCGGGTTATTCGCGCGAAGCTGCAAGGAATCGGCATTGAAGTTTAGAAATACACCACGCAGCTTTTCATTACTTAAAATCGCCACACGCTGCAAAGACTGCTTGAACACATCATGCGCGATCATCACCACTTTGTCGCCACCACGTGGAATCACACGGCGGTAGTCCGGGAACTTACCATCAATCAGTTTGGTGGTGAAACGCACGGTAATATCAGCCTGCTCTTTGTCACGACTTGGCATATTGATGGTCACATTCAACAGTTCACGACCAATCAATAGAGATAATTGTTCATCTTCAACGCTGAGCAGGCGCTGTAATTCTGCAACGGCCTTACGTGGCACAATTGCCTGAATCGGCTGTGTTGCAGTGGATTGTGCCGCTGTTTCACAGAGTGCCAGACGGTGGCCATCGGTAGTCACTGCACGTAGCTGATTGGCATCAATTTCCAGCAAAGTACCGGTCAGGTAAAAACGTACATCCTGAACCGCCATGGCAAAAGCAGTTTTTTCAAACAGACGTTTCAGTTCACGCTGTGTCACCGTCACTTGCGTGCCTTGGGTATTTTCAGTGTTCAGCAATGGATAATCATCAGCAGGCAATGTCCCCAATACAAAACGGCTATTGCCCGATTTAAGGATGCAGCGCTGATCTTCAGTAATATGCAAATCCACGAGTGCCGCTGAAGGAAGTGACTTACAGATATCAATCAGCTTACGTGCAGGAACTGTGGTCTCGCCTTCCTGCAAACATGCACCTTCAGCTAGTGCTGTACTCGCCACCAGTTCGACTTCCAGGTCGGAACCGGTCACGGTCAATGCTTGCGCAGTCACCTGAATTTTCAGGTTAGACAAGATATTCAAGGTATGGCGACGTTCAACCGCTCCTACGACATGTGAGAGAACATTCAGTAAGCTTTCTTTCGCGATTTTTAAACGCACGGTGCATTCCTCTAAAGCTGAAGATTAATATAGAAAAAAGTGTTTTTTGACGGTTTACTATGCGGCAAAAGCAGCCGCATAGCAAGAATAGAATTTGAGCGATTTAGGTCAACTTTGCAACAGACGTTGCAGGTTTTTATAGTCTTCGTTAAAGATCGGATCTTCTTCACGCAGACTCTGTACTTTCTCGCAAGCATGCATCACGGTACTGTGATCACGACCGCCAAAAGCCATACCAATTTCCGGAAAACTGTCACCTGTTAATTCACGTGCCAGCCCCATCGCCAGCTGACGTGGACGGGCATAAATCCGGGTACGTTTTGGACCGACCAGTTCTTTCAGTGGAATCCGGAAATACTCACTGACCACACGCTGAATGTTTTCGGTACTGATGGTACGGGCACGAATTGCCAGTACATCTTTTAAAGATTCACGCACTACATCCAGATCAATTGGGGTGCCTTTAAAACGTGAAATCGCCACCACTTTGTTCAGCGCACCTTCAAGCTCACGTACGTTGGCCACCACCTGCTGGGCAATAAACAGCGCACAGTTACGTGGTAAATCAACCTGGTTGCTTTCGGCTTTTTTCAGCAGAATTTCAATTCGGGTTTCAATATCTGGTGGTTCAACCCCGACCGACAAGCCCCAGGAAAAGCGTGAAACCAGACGTGGATCCAGTTCGGTTAGTTCTTTAGGATAACGATCCGAAGTTAGAATGATCTGTTTGGACTCGTCCAGAAGTGCGTTAAAGGTGTAGAAAAACTCGACCAGACTGGCTTCTTTACCGGCCAGCAAGTGAATATCATCGACCAGTAATAAATCCAGAGAACGGCAGTTTTTCTTAAACTCTTCGACTTTGCCCTGCTGCAACGAGCTGACAAAATCCTGCACAAAACTTTCTGCGGTCATATACATGACGCGTGCATTCGGTTTTGCCTGCAACAATGCATTACCGACCGCCTGCATCAAGTGGGTTTTACCAAGGCCGGTCGGACCATATAAAAATAAGGGGTTGTGCTGTGAAGCACCCAGCTGGGTCAGCACCTTGCGACAGGTTTCAGCCGCCATCTGGTTAGATCGACCTTCCACAAACAGCGAGAAGGTAAACAAAGGATTTAACTGACGTCTACGGCTATTTTTGCCGCTGTCTTCTTTTTCTTTCTTCGGTTTCGGCACCGGCATCGGTGTCGAGGTCAATGCCGCAGTCGTGGTCGCCGGTTGTTCACTGGCAGATAAAATCGCCCCTGGACGTGAATCAACTAAAATCTCAACCTTGCGTACCCGTCCTTCAGACAACTGTTCTGCCAGAATCGTAATCAGTTCCAGATGATGTTCTTGAATGTAACGCGTCCAGTAAGGATTAGGTGCATACAGACGCAAGCTGTCTTCCAGCTCTTCTGCAACCAATGGGCGAATCCACATTGTAAAGACATTTCCAGAGAGCTCTTGTCGCAGGCGATTTAAGCAGTCCGTCCAAAGCATGTGAATCCCCTATTCATTCCATTGTTCATTCAAAAAAGATGACCGCGACCAAAAGCGGGTCGCCATTCTAACCAAGTTATCCACATCTGTCATGGCAATTTCCACAAAAACTGTGCAAAAAGAAATCACCATTGCATAAATTTAAATTTAAAACCCAGTGTGGATAAGTTTATCCGCAAACTGTGGATAAAATATATCATAAAGTTATCCACAAAGTATAAAATTAATAGAAACAGCCTTATCCACAACATAAGCTTATGTTTAATTAAATAAAAAGTGGCTTATCCATAGAAAAAGTGCTCCCTAATAGTAATAAATTTAAATTTATAAATTTGAATTTACTTATAAGATCACTGGTTTTTGTGGATAATTCAAAAAACTTCAAATTTAAATTCAAAATCACAGATTAAATTTAAACTCTAGATAACATGTGGATAACTTTGTTGATAGAGTTGTTCATAACTTATATATATTTATATAACAATAACTTAATTTGTGATTAACTTGAATTGAACTATTTTTAATCCAGTTCTCTGAAAAACCAGGGTCTTTATCTTTTTTGATCTTATTTGAAAAGAAAACCGCTTTTGCATTGACAGCTCAAGCAATGAGCACTAAAATCGCGGACCTTCATAGAAAGATCATTTTTTGGAGTTTCAATATGAAACGTACATTCCAACCGTCTGAATTAAAGCGTAAGCGTGTTCATGGTTTCCGTGCTCGTATGGCTACTAAAGCTGGTCGTCAAGTATTAGCTCGCCGTCGTGCAAAAGGTCGTCATAGCTTAACTGTTTAATCAGTTACGCTAAGACGATTTTGGGTGTTATGACAAAACTTTATAGTTTTGGCACAGAGTTGCGATTACGCTGTGCTGCCGATTATAAAGGTGTCTTTGATGGTGCGCTTTTTAAAGTGCATCAACCCCATTTCTTATTTCTTGCAAAACATTCCGAACTGCCAAATAGCCGTTTGGGTTTAGTTGTTGCCAAGAAGAAAGTGCGACGCGCACACGAAAGAAATCGAGTAAAACGACTTGCTCGCGAAAGTTTTCGCCTGCATCAGCAGCAATTAGATGACTTAGACATTGTAATCATGCCGAAAATGGGTGTTGAAGCAGTGCCTAATGCAGAATTGCACCAGCAATTACAATTTGCCTGGCAGAAACTTAACCGTCTTGCCAAAAAGCATTCAAAAATAGCCCCCTCCCCACAAAAGTAGAGTTGGCCAATGGTACGTTTACTGCATTGGTTGATCCGTTTCTATCAGATTGCGATTAGTCCTTTTCTTGGACCGCGCTGTCGTTATATTCCAACTTGTTCTCAATATTCCTTGGAAGCAGTCCAGATGCATGGCGCTGGGCGTGGAGTGTGGCTGGCTACAAAACGTATTTGCCGTTGTCATCCGTGGGGGGGCTCGGGATATGATCCTGTTCCCTCAAAAGCGATTCGTTTTATTTCATTTCAGCAAATAGATTCTCAAACGCTTCACGTTGCTGTACCCTTTCGTGATCGTTTATTGAACCAAAATCACTCTCACCACTTGGGGTAATACATATGCAACAATGGGCCAGGATTGCAATTCTCGGAGCCATGTTTGTTGTCGCATATTTGCTCATTTTGGCGTGGCAAAAAGATTATGGAAATGCTGAAACAAAACCGCAGCAGGAAACTGCTGTTGTTTCGCATGACGTATCTGCAGATTTGCCAAATGGTCAGACGGCTACAGTTGCCTCTGATCTGCCACAAGCAAATGTGCCAGCGCAGCAAGCCACGGATGCCACAGCACCTGTAAGTCAGCAGCTTATTTCAGTACAAACTGACCTTTATCATCTTTGGATCAATCCTAAGGGTGGTGATATTGTTCGTATTGAATTACTCAATCATGACAAGAACAAAGACAGCGATGAACCGTTCGTGATGCTGGAAAGCGATGCGAAACGTACTTATGTCGCCCAGTCTGGCCTGATCGGTCTGAATGGACCGGACAGCAGCCGTAACGGCCGTCCAATGTATGAGCTGGAAAAAACCGCTTATACCCTGGCAGATGCGAAAACAGTCAAATCCAAAGATGGTGAAAACCTGAAAGTATTGTCTGTACCGCTAGTGTTTAAAACCGCTGACGGGATCGAGATTATCAAGACCTTCAATTTCACTGAAGGTGAATATCCGGTCGTGGTGAACCACAAAGTGGTCAACCGCAGTGGCCAGACCTGGCAAGGTCAGATGTTCGGTCAGATCAAACGGGATAACTCGGAAGATCCAGGCAAGTCCGATCAAGGGATCTTCACGCTGGGAACATTCCTCGGCGGTGCATGGGGTACCCCGGACGAGCAGTACAACAAGCTTAAATTCGACAACTTTGTTGAAGAAAAAGTCAGTACTGAAGCGACAGGTGGTTGGGTGGCAATGGTACAGCACTACTTTGTCAGTGCATGGGTTCCAGGTCAGCTGAAGTTGACTCAAGGTAATGGCGAAGCTTATAGCGCCAAGCTTGAATCACGTAAATCAACCGATAATATGAACATCATCGGTTTTACTTCACCAACGTTTAATGTACCAGCAGGTACAGTGGCTGAAATTGATGCGACCTTCTATTCAGGTCCAAAAATCCAGTCAGAACTGAAAGATTTGGCTGCGGGTTTAAACCAGACCGTTGATTATGGCTGGTTATGGCCAATCGCGAAATTACTGTTTGTTGGTCTTGAGTTCTTCCATGGTCTGGTGGGTAACTGGGGCTGGGCAATTATTCTGTTGACCATTCTGGTAAAAGTGATCCTGTGGCCATTGTCGTCGAAGAGCTATCGCTCGATGGCGAAAATGCGGGTGATTGCGCCAGAAATGCAACGCATGAAAGAAGAGTTCGGTGAAGACCGCATGCGCTTCTCTCAAGAAATGATGGCATTGTACAAACGTGAACAGGTCAATCCGCTTGCCGGCTGTTTACCGCTGTTATTACAAATGCCAATTTTCCTGGCCTTGTACTGGGTATTAATGGAATCTGTGGAACTGCGTCATGCGCCATGGATGCTGTGGATTCAGGATTTATCCTCAATGGACCCATGGTTCATCCTGCCGTTGTTGATGGGCTTAACGATGTATATCCAACAGTCGTTAAATCCACAACCGACGGATCCAATGCAGGCGAAAGTCTTCAAGTTTATGCCGATCATCTTTACGGTATTCTTGTTGTTCTTCCCGGCAGGCCTGGTTCTGTACTGGATCGTCAACAACTTGATCACGATTCTGCAACAAACTTTGATTAACAAGTCTGTTGCCAAAGATCGCGCTAAACGTGATGAGGCTACTCCAGTCAACTAAGTTGTACGGATAGGCTGAATAAATCCGCTTAAGATGGTAATCTTAGGCGGATTTTTTTTGGCTGTACTTTTGAGTCTTTGCAGGTGAATTTTATGCTCAACCGAACCACAACTATTGCTGCGATTGCAACTCCACCAGGACGTGGCGGCGTTGGGGTGATTCGCCTGTCAGGCCCGAAATCCTATGAAATTGCCCAGCAACTGACGCAAAAAGAGCTGCCTAAAGCCCGTTTTGCCGGTTTCCGCCAGTTTTATGATGCGGCAGGTGAGGTCATGGATGAAGGACTGGTCATCTGTTTTCCGAATCCAAACTCATTTACCGGCGAAGATGTAGTGGAGCTACAGGGTCATGGTGGTCCGGTGATTCAGAATGCCCTGCTTGGCCGTTTACTGGAACTGGGTGCCACTGCGGCCAAAGCCGGTGAGTTCTCGATGCGTGCCTTCGAAAATGGTAAGCTGGATCTGGTGCAGGCCGAGGCGATTGCCGACCTGATTGATGCAACCTCGCAAGCAGCAGCACGTTCTGCGGTGCGTTCTTTGCAAGGAGCTTTCTCGACCAAAGTTAATGCAGTCCTTGAGCAGCTGATTCACCTGCGTCTGCATGTGGAAGCCGCGATAGATTTTCCGGAAGAAGAAATTGATTTTCTAGCAGATGGCAAGATTTTAAATCTGCTGGATGGTGTATCCAGTGCAGTCACTCAAGTACAGCAATCTGCACGTCAAGGTCAGTTGTTACGTGAAGGCTTGCAAGTCGTAATTGCGGGTAAACCGAATGCTGGTAAATCCTCCTTACTGAATGCATTGGCTGGAATTGAACGCGCGATTGTGACCGATATTGCCGGCACCACCCGTGATGTCCTGCATGAAAAGATTACCTTAAATGGCTTGCCGATTACCCTCACCGATACCGCAGGCTTGCGTGAGACTGGGGATATTGTGGAAAAAGAAGGGATCCGCCGCGCGATTAAAGAAATCGAACAGGCCGATTTGTTGCTCTTGGTCTATGACTTAAGCCAGGGCGAAGATCCGCTTCAACTCGCTCAAGAATATTTTGCTGAACATATTGAACCGAAACGTTTGATGCTAATTGGCAATAAATGCGACCTGACCGGTGCTGAAGCTATAATTGGCGATTTAAATGGTTTCCGGCATATCGCAGTCTCAGCCAAGCAGGAAACCGGTGTTCAAGCACTCATAGAGGCGATTACAGCGCATGCAGGCTTCCAGCCTGAGGAAGACACCTTTATCGCACGTACCCGTCATTTAGACGCAATGAAGCGTACTCAGATCTATCTGGCTGAAGCGCGTGAACAACTGGTGGTGTATAACGCCGGTGAACTGGTAGCGGAGTCCTTACGTCTGGCGCAAAATGCTTTGGGCGAGATTACTGGTGATTTCAGTGCAGATGACCTGCTGGGCAAGATCTTCGGTTCGTTCTGTATTGGTAAATAATTATTTAATAAACATCAAAAAAGTCCTCAACTGAGGGCTTTTTTTAGGCTGATAGATGGGATTTTTGATACGTCCACCATAGGGTAAAACACAGCAAACTAATCGCGACACAAAAGCTGATCACGGCGAAATCCAGCCCCCAGTGATCGGCCAGATAACCCACGGCAATGATAGGGACAATAGTGCCCAGATAAGCAATAAACAGATAGGTCGACATGACTGCGGCACGATTGTCTAAGCTGGTCATTTGATGGATCAGTGCAAAAGCACCCATCAGGGCAAAACCATGGCCAATTCCAAAGCAAATATCACTGATAAAAAATAGCAGGCTGATTTTCGAATACATACATAGCGCCAGAATCATCAGGCTCAAGCACATCATCATCAGACCGATATTCAGACATTTGGACGCTGCAACCGCTTTGGCCATAAACTGCACGATCACTGAAACCACTAAAATACTGGTAATGGCCAGTCCGCTGACCAGAGGGCCATGCCAAGGTAAAATATTACGGACAAAGGATGGCGATAGTGAAGCAAATAGGCTAAAGGCAGCAAAGGCACTAAAAGCCGTCACTGCAATAATCATAAATACCAGATGAAACTGGGCTTCAGGTCGTTGCAGTTTGGGTGCCATGCTAAACGGTTGTACCTCAAACTTGGGAGGCTTGATCCAGAATAAGCCAATCAAACACAGCACGGCGCCCAAAATCACCGGTAAATATGGCATCACCAAAGGCGCATCAGAAAACTGCGCAATCACGCCACCGACCAAGGGTCCCAAACCAAAACCCATTGCAGTAATGATTGAAATCAGTTGTGGTGCAGTGTGTTTATGGCTTTCTGGGATGGTATGCATCAAGCCCATCATGGCAGAGGTAGTCATCAGGCCCGAGGCAATCCCAATAATAAAACGGCCAATCGAGAGGATTAGTGCATTCTGGGCAAAAACAGAAATGATGAGACCCAGCGTGATCAGTGCTAGACCAATTTGCAGGGTCCGTAAAAATCCGATGCTGTTACTGGTTCTGCCTAAAAACAACAAGGTCGAGAGACAGCCAAACATATAGGCGACAAAAATGTAGGTGATCTGGCTTGGCAGCAAATGCCAGAGCTGTTGATAAATCGGATAGAGTGGACTGGCCAAAGCGGTGCCAATCGTTCCCATCATTAAAGCTAGGCTGACCATCAAGAACGGTCGCCAGCTGGTCGTTATTGTCATGAAAATGCCGTTATAGTGTTGATCCTTGGCCAATCCATGTCAGGGCGTAGCGAGGAAAATAGAAAGTGTCTGCAGTTTAGAATGGATACAGAAAATCGGTCAAGGTTGAATTAGTAAGATGTTTATCGTTTAAAATATTTTAATTATATAAAACAATTACTTAATATGAGTATTAATGTTTTTTTAGATATATTGGAGTTAAATATAACGCTATGCATTGTGTTCCACGTGAAACATTATGAGCTTATTTAACTGAGTGTAAACAGTAACATAAATGTTTGAGAAATTTAAAATCAGAGCGATTAGAATCAAAGCATATTCTTATCCAATTCATGTAGAACATTCATGTTAAAAAAAACACTAATCATTAGTTTAAGTACATTCGTTTCAAGCTTCGCATTTGCCAATATTGATACGGTACAAGCTAACTTGGCAAAAAACAGTCCCAATTTAAAAATTGAAAATATTCAGACCACCGAGATGAAAGGCATCTATAGTGGCTCCATGCAGGGCCAAGTGGTTTATCTGAATGAAGATGCCAAGCATCTGATTGCCGGCCCGATGCTGCGGATTCAGGATCAACATAATTTGACCCGTGATTTAATGCTGAAACAAAATAGTATCGACTGGAAAAAATTACCGCTTCAGGATGCTGTGAAAAGTGTAAGAGGTACGGGGAAACGTCAGATTGCCATCTTTTCTGACCCAAATTGCCCGTATTGTAAAAAGCTTGAGCTAGAGCTGAAAAAACTGAATGACTTGACCATTTATACCTTTATTCTTCCTTTAAAACCCCAGTCGGTGGCTCCTTCAAAACAGGTATATTGCGAGTCTAATCCAGCTCAAGCATGGGAAGATCTGATTGCTCAAGGGATTCAGCCTAAATCGAAAAAAAGTTGTGCCAATCCGGTTGAGCGAAATAAAAAACTGGCTCAGTCTATGGGTGTGAATGGTACACCTGCGATTATTTTTTCCAATGGTTTTAAGGTGATGGGCGCCTATCCGGCAGAGCAGATTGAGCAGATTTTTAAAGAATTCGATTTATAAAAATTAAATAAAGATATCAGTTGCTCAATATAAAAAAGCACCTCATTGGGTGCTTTTTTATTAAGGCGATCCAGTTAACATCAGATTGCTTTAGACAGTGCGGCGTTTGGTCACCATATTATAAATAAACAGAATAACCACAGCACCAATCACGGAAGCAATCAGACCTGCTGCGGAATCTGCCGAATACAGACCGAGCATACGGCCCCCAAAAGTCGCCAATAAGGAGCCGGCAATACCCAGTAAGGTGGTCATGATAAAACCTGCCTTGTCATTACCCGGGTGAATGGCACGTGCAATCAGACCTGCTACAAAACCAATGACGATCGCCACAATAATTGTCCACATATGCATACTCCTTCTTATCATGTCTTTGTTTTCACATCTGTTTAATCATCTTGAAACAAAGTCAGGCTCATAAAAAGTTGAATCCTGAAACGAGATGTTATTTTTTGTTCCTGGTTTTCTGTCTATTTGAGGTATAAAAAAAGTGGCTTATGCCACTTTTTTCAATCTGATTTTAAAGACCGATTTCACCAATAAATGGCAAGTGACGGTACTTCTGGTCATAGTCCAGGCCATAACCCACGATAAATTTATCTTCAACTTCAAAGCCCATAAATTCGACCTTCAAATCGATTTCACGACGCGATGGTTTACTTACCAAAGTACACAGTTGAATCGAGTTGGGTTCACGGGTTTGCAGGATTTCGAGTACCTTGCTTAAGGTGTTGCCTGAGTCAATAATATCTTCAACCACCAGCACATCTTTACCACGGATTTCACCGTCTAAATCTTTCAGGATTTTTACATCACGTGACGATACCGTGCCACCGCCATAACTGGACACAGTCATGAAATCCAATTCATGCGGTTTTGAAATCACACGACATAAATCAGCCATAAAAATCACTGAACCACGTAATAAACCGATGAGCACAAGTTCTTTGTCACTATTGGCATAGTGTGCATTGATTTGAGCACCAAGCTCTTTGACTTTAGCTTGAATTTCTTCAGCGGAAATCATTACGCTCATTTGAACGGTCATGGGTAGATACCTAAAAAGTAAAAATAGCAAAATAAAAAAGGTGTTGACCTGCAACACCTGAATACGTCGCAATTTTAATACATCCCTAGCAGAGATGCACCTGTTTTGCTGGCTGTAAATGTAATCATTTTTTAGCCATGGCTGAATCGCGTTTCAGTAAAAAAGCACAGCCCAGCGCCATCGCAGACAGGATTAAGTATTGGCGACGGCGGGATTTTGCCACTTTATTCACTGGCTGCTGCTTTGACATAGACGGCTGCTCCATAAACATAGGTGGCTGCAATATTACGGTCATCGCCAAGCATGGTCAGTGCAAAAAATGCATCTTCAATATTTTTGGCTCTGCTCTGGCGTAACTGCTGTAAGGCAGTGGCATTGAGATCCAGCACCACAAAGTCGGCTTCCTTGCCGAGATTAAAGTTCCCCAGGCGATCATCCAGACTCAAGGCTTTGGCACCGCCTAAAGTGGCATGATACAAGGCCTCAAAGGCAGAGAGTTTTTCGCCCTGCAACTGCTGTACCTTATAGGCTTCATTCAGGGTTTGCAGGTGATTAAATGATGTTCCTGCTCCGATATCTGTACCTAAGCCGACTTTAACACCTTTGTCCCAGGTCTTTTTCAGGGGGAATAAGCCACTGCCCAGGAATAGATTTGAGGTCGGACAGAAGGCAATGGCGGAGTCGGTCTGCTGCATACAGTCCCATTCCTCATCTTCCAGATGCACGCAATGTGCGAAGACAGACTTGCTACCGGTTAAACCATAATGATGATACACATCCAGATAACCTCCACGTTCAGGAAAGAGTTCTTTTACCCAAGCAATTTCATTTTTATTTTCACTTAAATGGGTATGTACATAGACATCCGGATATTCGGCTTTGAGCTGCCCGGCTTTTTGTAGTTGTTCAGGTGTTGAAGTCGGTGCAAAGCGTGGGGTAATCGCATACAGGTTCCGCCCCTTCCCATGCCATTTTTCAATCAACACTTTAGAGTCGGTATAAGCTGTTTCTGCTGTATCTGTTAGCGCTTCCGGTGCATGACGATCCATCAGGACTTTACCTGCGATCAGGCGCATATTACGTGTGGTTGCCGCATTAAATAAAGCATCTACGGATTCAGGATGAACGGTACAAAAGACCAATGCAGTCGTGGTGCCGTTTTTAAGCAATTCCTGCACGAAAAATTCGGCAATTTTTTCGCTATAGGACGCATCTTGGAACTGAATTTCAGTAGGGAATGTATAGGTGTTGAGCCATTCCAGCAGTTGTTCACCATACGCCCCGACCATTTCCGTTTGCGGGAAATGAATATGGGTATCGATAAAACCGGGAACAATCAATTGATCTGGATAGTGCTGTAATTCAGCGTTGGTAGGAAGTCGTGACTGCCCTTCTTGCCAAGGACCAAACCACTGGATTTTACCCTCTTGAATGATGACTAAACCATCTTCTACATATCGCACTTGGTCGTGTATATCACGTGCTTGGGCAACTGTATTCTGAATGTCGAGGAAGCGACCACGGATCGCTGTCGTTGCAATTACAGAAGACATTTTAAACCTACGCTTTTTGATTTTTTCGATTGATTGTAGCTGAAAAAATTGCCATGTTTGTATGAATATTCATATTTAAATAGTGATCCCGATTCTTCTATGACCTCATCCAATTATCATGATCAATTTCAACAGATCGTGCGTGCGCAGCCGACATTAATGCGCATCTTGCATCAGTTAGCACAATTGCATTCTGACGCTTATGTCGCAGCGGGTGTGTTACGTCATGTGATCTGGGCGCATTTACATGGATGGGAATATGAAATGAATCATACTGAGGTCGATGTGATTTTCTATAACGAAAATGAGCAGGCTCGCGCTATAGAACAGCAACTTGCAGATCAGTTAAAAGACTATTTTCCAGATATCAGTTGGGATGTGACCAATCAAGCCTTTGTACATGAGTGGTATCGTACCGATCAAAATGAAAGTATTAAGCCTTTAACTTCAATTGAGCATGCGCTGTCATTATGGCCAGAAACTGTCACGGCCTTGGCACTGCGCCTGAAAGATGATGAGTTGGAGTTGATCGCCCCTTTCGGTTTAGCAGATTTATTTGAGTTAAAGCTGCGGTGGAATCCGAATTTAGTCAGTTATGCTGTGTTCGAACAACGCATGCTGAGCAAACAGTTTTTGCAAAAATGGCCTAAATTATCCCTGATAGAACAATAAAAAAAGCCTGCTGATGCAGGCTTTTTTGATGATTACTTTTTACAGGGTGGTTTCGTTATATTTCTTGCTATGACGAATCGACAAGATCGCGGTCACAGTCAGGACAATCACAATAAAGCTCAAAGAAATCCAGATCGGCATATGGAACACATCCAGCATCAGCATCTTAAAGCCGATAAAGACCAGAATGATCCCGAGGCCATAAGGCAGATAATGCATTTTTGAGGCTGCGCCCGAGAGCAGGAAGAACATTGCGCGCAGGCCTAAAATTGCCATCAGGTTTGCAGTAAGGACAATGAAGGGATCGGTAGTGACGGCAAAAATAGCCGGAATAGAATCGACGGCAAAGATCACATCAGACGCTTCAACCAGGATCAGGACCAGGAACAACGGCGTTGCCCAGAGCAAACCATTTTGACGTACAAAGAATTTGTCGCCCTGAAGTTGCGGGGTGATACGCATATGTTTACGCAGCCATTTCAGAATCGCCATATCTTCAATATTGCTGTCTTCTTCATGCTGACCACGCAGGAATTTGAAGCCGGTATACACCAGGAATGCCCCGAAGATATACAGAATCCAGGAGAATTCCTGTACGAACCAGGCACCAATAAAAATAAAGATGGTTCTGAGTACAATCGCACCCAGTACGCCATATAACAGCAACTTGCGTTGCAGCACGGGTGGAATGGCAAAGGCAGCGAAGATCATCAGCCAGACAAAGACGTTATCAATCGCCAGGGATTTTTCCAGCAGATAACCGGCAAAGTATTCCATGACCTTGGCATTGGCAATTGCCGTGCCTGCGGTCTGTTCCAGATACAGCCATAAGCCGCCACCAAATAAAGTCGCGACACTGACCCAGGCAATACTCCAGTAGGCAGCTGTACGGACTTTTACTTCCTGACCATGCTGATGCTTAAAGCCGACAAAATCGATCACCAGCATGACTGCGACAATCGCGAAAAAGACAAGATACAGCCAGAGCGTACCAACGGTTTCCATGTGAATTCTCCACATCGGACGACTGGCCATAAAAAAACCTTGACCAGTTGCCAGATGAAAAACATCTATAACAACATGATCAAGGTCTTGCCTACATCTTACTGTTCCACTTTTTTATATAAAGTGTGACTTCAAGATGCTCAGATACCGACTTTTTGCAAAGTGTAATGACGATATTCTGACACGTTTAAAAATTGAAATTTCATTCTTAAACGCTTGGAGGAGGCTACTCCCCTTGTTCAAACTAAATTTTTTTTGAGCGATGGCTCAATGTGCAGCAAGCATGACAGATTTTTGCTAAGACTACAATTTCATTTACAAAAATCATGCTTCAAGGTACTTTCTAAACCAGAAAATCCGGACGCTGAATCAGATATAAGCTGATCAGAAAACCCAGACTCGCCAAGATGGCTCCCACCCAGCCAATACTATGCAATCCGATATGTGCCGTTACCAGACCGCCGAGTAAGGCACCGCCACCAATTCCGACATTATACAGACCTGAAAAAATTGCCATGGCGACATCAGTCGCATCTGAGGCCAGATTTAAGGTCTTGGCTTGTAGGGCCAGACTAAACCCAATAATGCTGATGCCCCAGATTAACGCCAGGCTATTGAGCTGAAATACACCCTGAGACAGTGGCAGCAATAACAGCAGCGAGATTCCCAGCCCGAGTGTAAATAGCGGAATAGTGAGTCGGGGAAAATGTGGTGCAAAACGGCCAAATACATAAGACCCGATCAGACCCGCACCGCCATAAATCAGCAATAAGCTGGTGGTCTGTGCAGAGCTGAATTGCGCAACATTCAGCGCAAAGGGTTCAATATAACTATAGGCGGTAAATTGCGCACTAATCATAAGCACGGTAAGCGCAAAGACCAGCATCAGGCTGGGACGTTTTAGCAAGCTTTTTAAACTGCTGAGTGAACCTGAATTGACACTTGGCAATAAAGGCAAGGTTTTGGCCAGCAGCACGCAGACTACGCTTGCCACAATCCCAATCAAGGCAAAACTATTGCGCCAGCCATAGGCCTCCCCGACCATCCGACCAAATGGGATTCCCAAAACCATGGCCATGGCGGTACCGGTAGCCAATAAGCCCAATGCCTGAAATTCTTTGCCCTTTGGCGCAACCCGCACGGCAAGCGACGCCGTAATTGACCAGAACAGCGCATGTGCCACGGCAATACCAATCCGGCTCAGCACCAGAATGCTAAAGCTCCAGGCAAAATAGGACAGCACATGACTGAAAATAAACACCGCAAATAAAACCATCAGCAGAAAGCGCCGTTCAATATTTTTGGTCAGTAACATCATTGGCAAAGAGAGCAGCGCCACAACCCAGGCATAAATCGTCAGCATCCACCCGACCTGGGTCGGTGACATGGCAAAACTGGTACCAATATCACTTAATAGCGCCACCGGGATAAATTCGGTGGTATTGAAAATAAAGGCAGCAGAGGCTAAAGCAATCACACAGACCCATTGACGCGTCACCGAGGAGGTGGAAGAAGAGCTAGACATACATATCTGATAAAAATAACCGGCTGGCAGTTTAAACCTGTTGAGCATAATGCGGTATCGGTCAGGAAGGATAGATTCACAATCCTTTAAAAGAAATCTAACAATAGGGCAGCGAAAAATATGTCAGTCTGGCTTAAAAACAAGGAGAGGATCGGCATGTTGATTGAGCATCAGCAACAGGACACTGGAGGTTTATGGTTTGTAGAGCCAAATGAAAAACGTCTGGCAGAAATGAGTTATTCCAGGGTAAATGAAGATCAATTAGTGATTGAACACACCTGGGTCGATGACAGCCTACGCGGCCAGCACGTCGGGTATTATCTGGTCGAGGTCGCTGTGAGTTTTGCCCGTGAATACGGCATCAGGATTATTCCAAAATGCCCTTTTGCCAAATCCGTGTTCGAGCGAGAGCCTTGCTTTAATAATGTTTTATAATTTAAAAATGACAACAAAGGTTTAGATTCTTATGGAAATCAAATATCAAGATTCAAAACGTGGTGGTGTATTTTTTATGGAAGATCAAGGACGGCGTCTGGCGGAGATCACTTATCAATGGCGGGGCGATGCAGTCATCATTGCCGATCATACCTGGGTCGATGATTCCCTGCGTGGCCACGGTATTGCCCGGAAAATGCTGGATGTACTGGTCGATTTTGCCCGTGAAAAAAGTTTAACCATCATCCCGCAATGTTCCTATGTGGATGTCATGTTTAAACGTGACCGAAGTTTGGCAGATGTCGCAGCAACGGCTATTTAACTACCCAAGGGGATTTCCCGAAAGATAAATACAGTTTTTCTTTCAAGGCAGGAATCAATATAACCTGTAATAGGGTATATAAACCGAAACCTGCCATCACGCCGGTCATGGCCCAGAAAATTTCTTAAAACTGTTGCAGCATTACTAAAATTGCCATGATCAGCAGATTGATTTGAGCGCTGAATTGCCAGTCATTTAAAGTGATCATCAGGATAAAACACACACATAACAAGGCGAGGGTTAAAATCAGATCTTTTAACATCAGGTGATCCGCATGCTTACGGTAGGTGTATGAAAGTATTGGTTTAATAATTTAGGCACTATTGTTAAAAGTTTAATCCCGAAATGCAAACTGAAAACCGTGTAAGCAAAAACAGATATTTACTTAAAAAATAGTCAGCTTAATTTAAAATTATTGATTAAATTGTGGTTTTAATTCTTCCCTCTAGTGAGATGGCATGATGCTACAGCTTTGCTATGCCAGTGAACGCATAGAATCTGAACAAGAGTTGTTACAAGATTTGAGCGATATTTTGGCCACTGCCCGGAAGTTCAACCTTCAGCATCAGATTCATGGGGTGTTGTATTATTCCCATGGCAAATTTTTCCAGTGCCTTGAAGGTCAGGCTGAAGTAGTGGAAAGTTTATTTCAGAGCATTTGTCAGCATACCCGCCATCACAATATCTTGCGTTTTACAGATGCAATGGTAGAGCAGTCTCATTTCTCGGAATGGTCAATGAAATATGTGCATAAACACAGTGAAATTTCTTCTTTATTTTCACCTTTAGGTTTCAAGCAATTTGATCCGCATGTCTTGCAGCAGTCAGGAATTGCCGAGTTCCTCAAAGTGCTGTATCGCCTGGAAGAAAATCAGACCAGTTTGTTATCGCCAAAAGGCTATAAGTAGCGTGGTTATGTCCCCTATTTCTAATCCATAGGTATCTACACAATTTCCGAGCTTTGCGTTAAATTGAAGAGCATGCTCTTCAATTTAACATCTCTGGTCTGGATCAGCGTCTTGTCAAACGCTATAACGGCCTTGTAAAACTCAATATGAAC